>CAZXJC010000761.1:0-4118 GCA_964640885.1 uncultured Pirellulaceae bacterium
GCCAATGATCGCAGCGTTTGGTATCCTCAAGGATACAGGGTTTGAATAACGGAATTGGAGGAGAAATAAATTCATGGCAGCCAGTAACCAGCCAACCGATGTCACAGTGAATGAAGCCGATGCAAATAGCTATATTGGTAAACGGGAAGAGTTGGAAGTCGATAAGATTTTTCGGGCTTTGGTCAAGCTAGAAGGAAGTGACCTGCACCTGAAAACGGGTCGCTCGCCAATTGTTCGTGTCGATGGCACGTTACGACCGCTTAATCGGGGGGAAATTGACACGGAAGAAATGGTACGGTTGATTTTTCCCATGTTGAACAAGCGCACCAAGCGAATCCTGGAAGAAGATGGTGGCTGTGACTTTGCCTACGTGGTTGATGTGGACGGAGTGGAATGGCGATTTCGAGTCAATATCTTGCAACAACTTGGCAAGCTAGGCATGGTCGCACGGCGTGTGAACAACTGGATTCCCGATTTTAGTGGACTCCACTTGCCACCGATCATCGAGGAGTTATGCAAGCATGAACAGGGAATGATCCTGCTGGCAGGGGTTACCGGATCAGGAAAGTCGACGACGATTGCTTCGATGTTGAATTGGGTTAATAAACATTACCGCAAACATATCCTGACCCTGGAAGACCCCATTGAATTTGTTTACACGGAAGACAAGTGCCTGATTAATCAGCGCGAAGTTGGCATGGATGTACGGGATTTTGACATTGCGATGAAGCATGCGGTGCGTGAAGATCCCGATATTATCCTGGTTGGTGAAATGCGTGACCAGGAGACGTTTATGACAGCTATCCATGCTGCTGAAACAGGCCATCTGGTCTTTGGGACGATTCATGCGTCCACGTCACCGTCAACCATCGGTCGAATCTTGGACTTGTTTCCAGAGGAACAACATGCTGCGATTCGTAGTGCCATCGCGTTCAATATGAAGGGGATATTGGCCCAAAAACTGTTACCCTCGATTAAAGAGGGAGTGGGTCGCGTGCCGACGGTAGAAATCATGACGTTTTCACCGATGATTGAAAAGCTGGTTCTCGAGGGTGAAGACGAAAAGCTGGGAGATGCGATTCGAATTGGTGCTGAAGATGGCATGCAGAATTTTACGATGAGCTTGAAGCAGTTGGTTGATGACGATTTGATCGATCGAGAAACGGCTTTCCGATATGCGCCGAATAAAGATGCTCTGAAAATGGCTCTGAAGGGGATTGAGGTTAGCCAACCGGGGATTATTTAATAACATGGGCTCGTGCCAGTGGGCACTGGCTGTTGTGCATTTCTTTGATGATGGGTTGTTGGTATGTTCGGTCGCAAGAAAAAAACGGACGACTCGGCTACGCCAGGTGACATGGGACCTCCGGTAGATTTTAAACCAGCTGGTGGTGACCGAAATGAAAACGAAGCGAATCTGATCAAGGTTCGTCAGTCACCTGGTATCGTCACGGCTAAGGAGTTGTTTTTTGATGTTATCGAAAAACGATCGAGAAGGATCCTGCTTGATTTCAGTCGACAAGCGGTAGCAGGAGGCTTTGACGTTGATGGAATTATGCAGCGGATCGCTCCCATGGATCGTGCCACCGGCGATACTATGCTGGCGGTTTTGAAAACCCTGGCAAACTTGAATGTCCGAGAACGTCGAGCCAGGCAGGATGGGACCTTCTCGGTCCGACTGGACAAGGAGCAATTGAATTGTTCGTTTACTAGCCAGGGAACAAAAACGGGCGAACGCGTTTTGATCAAGCTGGAGCCGAAAGAACAATTGCTGAAAAACCTGGACGACCTGGGAATGCGAGAGAAAATGGTGGCGCATTTTAGGACGCTGGTAGGACGACCGTTGGGAGATGAACTTCCTCCCCCGGTCAAAGGTCTCTTTATTTTGTCAGCTCCGGCTAACGGTGGTTTGTCTACGATCTGGCGAGTGGGCCTGGAGGCCACGGACCGATATATGAATTCATGTATCTGCGTCGATTCGGAAATTCCCACAGAGCCGGCAGTAGAGAATGTCAAGGCTGTCAGTTTCGATTCGAAGAAACCGGAAGAGCTGAATGGGATTATGACAAAGTTGTTCCGGGAACAACATGATATCTACCTGTTTCCGAGAATGCCGAATCGAGAAATCCTCGATGTGATGTGTCAGCAGATCATTGATGAGGGAATCGTGGTGTTTGTTGGCGTGCAGGCCAATGACAGTGCGGAAGCCTTGCTGCGGATTAAGTCATTGAATCCGAACCCGGAGAAGTTTTCGGAAGCGATAACTGCGGTATTGAACATGCGGCTGATTCGTCGCTTATGTGAACACTGTAAACAGTCCTACCGTCCCAATCCTGCTTTGCTGCAAAAATTGAAGATTCCACCAGATCGTGTTTCAACGCTTTATCGTGAATGGCAACCACCGCCGGCCGGTGAGGAACCGAAACGAAAAAAGGGGGAACCGGAGGTATGCCCTAGTTGCAATGGTGTAGGCTATCAAGGACGTCTTGGCCTATTTGAATTGATTGAGGTCAACGATCAGATTCGAAAAGCATTAGTCCAGCAACCGCAGTTGGAGTTGATCAGGCAATTGGCGCAGAAGACAGGAAGCCACACGTTACAGGAAGAAGGAATTGTGGCACTCGTGCAGGGAATTACAACGATTCAGGAACTACAACGGGCCATGAAGAAGTAGAAGTTGATATCCCCTTCTTGTTTGCCCCTTGTTGGCAGGTCTAATTGAAATGCGTGAATTTCATGCCAGTGAAGAAGACACGGTCGGTTATCGTGCCATTTCAAAAGCCAGCGTGATAGCTTTTGTGTTGGGGCTGCTTTCGCTGTTGGCACCTGTTTTCCCTGCATTTTGGATATTTCCTGTGCTTGGTTTGCTGATCGCGCTGGTTGCCTTGTATCAGTTGAACCGCCCAGAGTCTAACTTGGCTGGTCAAGGACTGGCAGTTGCAGGGCTGTTGATGGTCTTGTTGTTTGGCTCCATGGGACTGGCCAGGCATTACGGTAATCGGGCTATCCTCAATAGTCAGGCAGAAGAATTTGGAAAACGCTGGTTTGCACTGTTACTGGAAGGTTCTACACTCAAGGCCCATCAACTGGTCATGGATCCCAAGCAACGCATATCTTCAACCGCTATTCTTAGCGAGCAATATAAGAATGACGAGCAACTGCAAGACGGGCTGAAACAATTCACCAGCGAAGAGTTAATCCAGGATGTGCTGGCCAACAAAGATCACGTTACTTTTGCGCTGGTTGATAATTTGAATCATCGTCGAGACCAGCAGACGATAACGATTAACCAACTTTATCACGTTACGGTTCAAGAAGATGGAGCGGCTCGAATTTGGTCGCTTAAATTGAAGATTTCTTGCCAGTTCGACAAAATGTCCGGCCAAACCTATTGGACGATTGCTGATTACGAAGAACTGGGTCGAGTGGACAATGGTTGAATTACCGGGGGATCAGGAACTGCAGCAGTCTCATTTGAGGACAGTGGTCCAACTGGCCCAAACGCTGGAAACATTAAAAGCGGAAGCTTCGCAGTTAACGTCATCAATTTCGACTGCGGAACAAGGTCATTTTACGCCGAACCAGGAATTCCAGGTCCTTTCGCTGCTGATTGTCTACTGGCAGTCTCGCAACGCTCTGTTGGAACTAGTTTACTCGTTGCGCAAGGACGAGCAGTTGTACGGGCCTGCTGGTGAGGTGATGTTCCTGACAGGGTTTTCGGCGGCTCTGTTGCTGGTCGATGCGGCTCGATTCTTGCGGGAAACGATTCATGATCGTCCCATCGTAAAACGGAAATTGAATGAACCGAATGTAGAATTTGGTATCCCGGCAAATGTCTACGATACCGTACAAAAGTCATTGCTCAACACGCGGCATGCCTGGCATCTGTATCATGCCATCGAGTATTACCAGACGCATGAGGAACAGTTGTTGGCTCGCGGTCAGGAAGATCCGGCCCTGCAGCCTGTACTGGATATTATTGAGCGGCTGAAATATCGTTTGGATGTATCGATTGCTCAATTTGCCGGTGTTCGATTACGGGCGCGTATCGGTCGAGTAGCCCATGGTATCCAGGAGAAAGTCCTCGGACGAGCGATTTACGGTTTACAGAAATTGGG
>CAZXJC010000762.1:0-12120 GCA_964640885.1 uncultured Pirellulaceae bacterium
ACAGCATGTCGGCCGCCAAGGCGCCCCAACGCCCGCAGGCGTTCGATACTTCGTCAGCCAGTGGATAGACCAGCACGTCGCTCTGATACCAATGATTGAACGGACGGATTAATTCGCCAACTGGATCAGCCGGATCATAGGTACACAGCGATAGCGCCAGGAAAACGACAGCACCACAGAGCGCTATCGCAAACAGATCTGTTTTTAAATCACGGGTTTGTGACATGGACGACTACTTTTCCATCCCAGGTGGGAGGCCAACAATTAATTGCGAGCGTTGGCAAGTCTCGTACGCATCCATGCTTAAACACAATTCCTGGTTAAATCTGGCTGAGTTCCCTGGAAGCAAACCCCACGAAAGTGGAGTATTGCGCAAGGGCACACAGACCGTAAAACGGTTCAGATGTATTCGTTTTCGACTCCCCGTGACATACAAATCCATCTTTCACAAAACGGCCGTTGCTCCTTGCCTGGCAGGTGCGAAAAGCATCTTCGCTCTGGCTGACACAATCGTTAGTGACGGACCCTCAACGATTTCGGACCGCAAGAAGTCTAGCAATCTGGCTCTTGGAAACTAGTATCACGAAAAGACTAGTCGGCTAATCGCTCACCAGCGGCTACCGGTTCTAACGATACTAGGGATCAGGGCAGCCATCCCTTGAGAAAGATGAAACGCGTTGCACTTTAACGGGCAATCAGGTTTGGAGAAGGTCGCCACAAGTCAGCACCCGAATCAACCAGGATCGCCAGCAAATTGCCGCTTTCATCACAAAGTGCGACTTCGTCAGCTCGACAGGAAGAAGGCAACTGGATCGGCTGCCCCTTTTCAACTTTACCGAGTGATTGTTTGTCCAAGACGATGGAAGGTAATTCGTCAACAGCTCGACTCACTGGCAACAGATGTTCCTGTATTTCCTCCCGGCCCAATGAATCGACCGTCACCGCATCGGCCAGGGCGAAAGATCCTATCGAAGAACGAACCAGCGATTCCATTACCGCCCCCGTGCCGATCCGACTGGCCAAGTCTCGTCCCAGTGAACGGATATACGTGCCACTACCGCAGGAAACGGTCAGCTCCAGTTTTGGAAATTCATAGTGAATAATTTGGATATCGTAGACTTGGACTGGACGTGGTTCCAGGCGAACTTCTTCGCCTTTACGTGCCAGGGCATAAGCACGCTGTCCCTTAACTTTTACGGCTGAATAGGCGGGCGGGCGTTGCTGGATCTGCCCAATAAGATTTGGCAACTGAGCCTGAATTGCTGCTAAGGACGGAATCGCTTCGACAGGTACTTGTCGCATCTCACCCAGAACATCCTCTGTGTCACTTTCATAACCTAATAAGAAAGTCCCGCGATAGAGCTTGGGCATTCGCTGAACAAATTTCATCAGCCGGGTGGCTTTCCCCACGCCAAGGACCAGCACGCCGCTCGCGAGTGGATCTAGTGTTCCGGCATGCCCTACTTTCACCGGCTTGACCAGACGCTGAACCTGATCCACCACATCCCGCGACGTGATTCCGGCAGGTTTATGAACATTCAACAGTCCCAGCATGTCAGCATCTGCCCCGATCGAGTCAAAAAAACGTTCTTTGCTATTAGCACAGGAAAGTCTGATTTAGGGAAATTCCCGCTTTGGCGTCACTATAACTACCACCAACAGAGCTGCAACAGGCTGCTGCGAACCATTGACTGCCACGCCAGGGGTGATTTGCAGCCGTTTCCACCCGTCTCACGAGGAGCTATAACAGAATAGGTTCAGTCACGACCGCACTATTGATGAAAGCCTGCTTGGCAGCTTCTTTTGACAGATCAATCATGAACGAAAATCTTCCCATCCCTGATATTAGAATGCGACGGCTCCGTTATCATCCGGCGGTTCGCAAACTCGTGCAAGGTCCCCGACTTGATCCCAGCAAGCTGATCTGGCCATTGTTCGTCCGTTCTGGTCAACAACTGCGACAGGAAATTACCTCGATGCCAGGTCAGTTTCAATTGTCGATCGACGAGTTGGTTGTCGAAGCCCAGCAAGCACTCGAACTGGGCCTGGGTGGCATCCTGCTGTTTGGATTACCGGATGAAAAAGACTCCGCCGGATCCGACTCCTATTCAGACCAGGGAATTGTCCAGCAGGCAGTATCGGCCGTCAAGAAAGCTGTTCCCTAGTTATTGGTCATCACCGATGTTTGTTTTTGCGAATATACGGATCATGGTCATTGTGGCCTGCTTCATGAAACCGCAACAGGTGTAGACGTTGACAATGATGCAACTCTCGCACTTCTGGCCCAGCAGGCAGTCAGCCATGCTCAAGCGGGATCCGACATGGTCGCTCCAAGCGGCATGATGGATGGGATGGTCGCAGCCATCCGTACTGCCCTGGATAAAGCCGGATTTAATCACTTGCCCTTGATGAGCTACGCGGCCAAGTACGCCAGTTCATTCTACGGCCCGTTCCGTGATGCGGCAGAAAGCACTCCACAATTTGGAGATCGGCGATCCTATCAAATGGATCCAGCTGCCGTGGCCGGGCAGGCATTGCGTGAAGTCGAATTGGATCTGGCCGAAGGCGCTGACTTGATCATGGTCAAACCGGCACTCGCTTACCTGGACATCGTGCGGCAAGTCCGCGACGCTTTCCCCGGAATTCCTTTGGCAACTTACAACGTGTCAGGGGAGTACAGCATGGTGAAGGCTGCCGCAGAAAGAGGCTGGATCGATGAAAAGACGATCGTCCACGAATCCCTGACTGCAATGCATCGCGCTGGAGCGGACATCCTGATCACGTATTGGGCTAAAGAAGTGGCCCACTGGCTGACCTCCTAGACCTGTCTTCTGTATAAGCCTGTTTCCCGCCAACGACGGCAACCTAAAGCAAGCAACTCGGATTGAACTGCCTCCCTGATTTCTCAAGATGGATAACTCATGAATATTGAAAATAGTCGAGTATTATTTGAAGCAGCTCAACAACTCATGCCCGGCGGTGTCAACAGTCCGGCACGAGCTTTTGGTGCCGTTGGAAAACACCCCCTCGTGATTGCACGTGCTGCAGGTGCTCATCTCTACGATGTCGACGATAATCAATACCTCGACTACATCGGCTCCTGGGGACCGATGATTTTGGGTCATGGACTTCCGGTAGTTACAGCGGCCCTACACGAGGCAGTTGATCGAGGCACCAGTTACGGAGCTCCCACGCCTGCCGAAAACAGCCTGGCCGAACTAATCATCGAGGCGGTTCCCAGTGTGGAAAAAGTACGCCTGGTCAACTCTGGAACCGAGGCGACCATGAGTGCCATCCGCCTCGCTCGGGGCTACACCAGCCGCGACCTGGTGGTTAAGTTTTCTGGAAATTATCACGGACACGTGGACAGCTTACTGGGTGCTGCCGGCAGCAGTGCGGCAACACTGTCAGTTCCAGACTCTCCAGGCGTAACCGCTGGTACCAGTCAAGACACGCTGATCCTGGAATACAATGACTGCCAGCAACTGGAACAAGCATTTGCCCAGCATGGTTCACAAATTGCTGCAGTGATCATGGAACCAGTGGTCGGGAACATGGGATGTGTTATTCCCACGACTGAGTTCCTTACGGTCGTTCGTCAGCAAACTGCCGAGCACGGTGCCGTACTTATTTTTGACGAAGTCATGACCGGCTTCCGAGTTGCTTACGGTGGTGCACAGGAACGCTTCGGCATCACTCCCGACTTAACTACCCTGGGAAAAATCGTTGGAGGTGGAATGCCAATCGGTGCCTACGGTGGGCGCCGTGACATCATGGATCACGTATTACCGGTCGGCAAAGTCTTTCAAGCAGGCACTTTGAGCGGTAATCCACTGGCAACCGCAGCTGGCATTGCCACGCTAACGACCCTCAAGAATGAAAATCCATACGAACAATTAGACCAACGCGGTAATCAGCTGGCTGAAGGGTTAACAGCAGCGGCCGCAGCAGCCGGTCTCCCTGCTCACGTGCAGCGTGTAGGCAGCATGCTAACCCTCTTCTTCAATGACCAGCCAGTCAACAGTTGGACGCAAGCGAGCCAGTCTAACACGGAACAATTCGCCCGGTTCTTCTGGGGGATGTTACAACGGGGACACTACTGGCCATGCAGTCAATATGAAGCCTTGTTCATTTCGACATGCCACCAGCAGTCAGATATTGAAGCAACCATCGCGGCAGCCCATGAAGCGCTTGCTGAACTCTAACTGTCGGGGCTGACCAGACGCTTTTCTTCGGCCGCGCTACGACGGTAATATTCCGGGCATAAAGAAAATATCTGGTGGTTCAAGTCAGCCTTCGGTAACGTTAGGGACGGTGACTTAGCGTGAACAAGCTGAGCAACTGCTGCTGCCCGTGGCAAACGGCGACTGGCTTCGATCGCCTCTACTGTCGACGGCAGCGATCCTTCAACCAATGACAAGCCGGGACCCGAGATAGCCAGCCCCGCTTCCTGTTGTTGCACCCATGCCTCCTGGGCAACCAGTTGAGTGGGTTGAATCGCTTGGCACAGCTGTCCTGGAGCCGAAGTAAATTCTGCGGCAAAAAACTGCCCGCGATGGGCATTCATGATAACGGCCAGTGGTTGGTCTGGCTCAAGAAACGGTCCCTGGTCCTCAGCACTTTGTGGATAGTACGCCTGACAGGCAATGACTTCCAGTGTATTGACTCCGACCACTGGAACCTGCCATGCATAGGCCAATGTCTTAGCCGTGGTAATACCTACTCGCAGACCTGTGAAAGAGCCTGGTCCCTGGCTGACGGCAACCAGTTGCACATCCTGGGAGCCCCAACCTACACTCTTCAACTCATCCTGGATTGCCGGGATCAACGACCGAGCAACCCGCGGTTCGGGACTAAGCCAACTTTCGCTTACCAGGCATCCCGCCTCCAAGAGAGCCACGGATGTCTGATGGTTACTTGTTTCCAGAGCCAGGATGCGCACGCTAAACTACCTTTAATAACTGTTGATCATTTGAAACCAAGCCATCACTGTCACCCGTCGAAAGTGACCTGGCAAGTCCAGACAATCAGTCTGACCAATAAACACCTGACATCCGCAACGGCACAAGACTTCCGACAAAGTCCACCTTGCCACATGGACCGCAGACGGGCAAGTGGACAACCTGCCTTGACCAGCGCCAAAAGGCGTCCTAGACTTCCCAATTGGCATCCATGTTGCAGAGCGGCAAACAAGGCCTGCCAGTTTTGCTATAATATATTTTTCAACGTGTTCTTGCCCCATAATTTAAAGTGGGAAAGGCATTTCAGGTGAGACGAGCCCTGATAAGTGATATTCACGGTAATTGGGAAGCACTCGAGGCAGTGCTGGCCGATATTGAGCAACAAGATGTCGCCCAGATCTACTGTCTCGGCGATATCATTGGCTATGGTCCCAATCCGCGAGAGTGTCTCGACAAGGTGATAGAAATCTCTCACCTAACGATCCTGGGCAATCATGACCAGGCCGTCCTCTTTGATCCGGATGGATTTAATCCGGTTGCCTTGCAAGCAATTTTCTGGACACGGGAGCAGTTGGAGAGATCGACTGGCCAGGTCGAGCAGGGAAGCCAGCGCTGGGATGATTTCCTCGGAGAGCTACCTCGCTCGCACGAAGAAGGAGACTATCTCTTTGTTCATGGCAGCGCACGTGAACCGACCAACGAATACGTGTTTCCCGAGGACGTCTACAACATGGCAAAAATGAACGACCTCTTCAGCCGCATATCGCAATATGCCTTTCAAGGCCATACTCATATTCCAGGAATTTTTCGAATGGGACCCGATTTCATCGAGCCCAAGGATTGCAACTACGAATATACACTGACCGATGAAAAAATAATGTGCAACGTCGGTTCGGTCGGTCAACCGCGGGACGAAGATCCTCGTGCCTGTTACGTGATTCTCGACGACGAATCGAAGGTCATCTCGTTCCGTCGTATCGACTATCCCTTCGACGTAACTGCTGAAAAAATCTACAATATCCCTAGTCTCGATGACATGCTGGGGAACCGACTCAAACAGGGGCGGTAAGACGAAGGTAGCATAGCTTGAAACGCGCCATCTTAAGCGATATTCATGGAAATCTAGAAGCGCTGGATGCGGTTCTGGAAGACATCCAAACGCAGGGGATCACTATCATCCACTGCCTGGGGGACATCATCGGTTATGGTCCCAATCCACTGGATTGCATTGATCGCGCGTTGTCTTTCGATGCCTGCATCCTAGGCAACCACGACCAGGCCGCGCTATTTGATCCCGAGGGTTTCAGCAGCGGCGCTCAGAAAGCGATTTTCTGGACACGCCAGCAATTAGAAACCGGTTCGAGTGACTCAGAAGCGACCCTCAAGCGATGGAACTTTCTTGCCGAGCTCCCCTGGTGCAGAAACTTCCCTGAAGAGAAGGTCATGTATGTTCATGGTTCAGCTCGCAATCCACTCAACGAATATGTCTTCCCGGAAGACATCCACAACTCCACCAAGATGGAAAAGATCTTTGCCTTAGTGCCACAAACCTGTTTCCAGGGTCACACACATATACCCGGAGTATTTACAGAGAAATTTAAGTTCCTTCCACCTCATGATCTCAAGTACACTTACCAGCTAAACCAGGAAAAAGTACTCATTAACGTTGGTAGTGTAGGCCAGCCTCGAGATGGCAAATCCTCTGCCTCATACGTGGTTTTGGAAGACAACCAGGTCGAATTTCGCCGCGTCGAATATGATCTGGAAGTGACAGCCAAGAAGATTTATGAAATTCCCGATCTGGAAGATTTTCTCGGCGATCGACTGCGGCAAGGTCGCTAGTTCACTGCTTCTTGCGGCACAGAACCTCTTGCTTCTCTGCCTGAAGGGGGCGTGACCCGGAACCGACCTATAGGTTATCATAGTCTCTACTGGACATAATGATTCCAGTGGATCCGGTAACTTCCGGGTTTATTTCTAGGCTCTGCAATCAAGGCAACACGGCAGTGGAAATCAGACGGTTGATCTTGTTCGTCGTCCTGTCGTGGCTGATTCTAATTGTCTATTTCAAAGTCAATCAGCAGCTCTTACCACCGCCTCCAGCAGCCGACAAGCAAGCCCCACCAGCTGCTAAAAAAGACGCCCCTGCAGAGGACCAGGAACCGGGTAAACAGAAACAACCCCAAGACCAGGGTCAGGCTCAGAAACAACCCGCTGAGCAGCCCCCAGAGCAACCAGTCGCGGTTCCCAAGCAACCTCGCCGGCGGTACACACTCGGTTCACTCGACCCACGATCCAAGTCAATGATTGTGGCTTACTTCGATAGTCGTGGAGCGGCTATTGAGCGGGTTGAACTCGTTGAACGAAATCGCAACCAACAATTTAAATATCGCAACCTGCTCAAAACGTCTGGTTATCTTGGTCACCTCGCCCTGAGCGATGAAACGACCGGCGGTTGTCGTATCAACATCGTCGTCCCCGGATCTCCAGCAGCAGAAGCAACATATGTTAATGGGCCAGTGCTATTGAAACCGGTAAATGGACTAGCTGTCGGTGATGTGATCACCCACATCAATAAAACATCCATTAAGACCAAACGGGAATTCCTGGCAAAGCTGGAAGAAGCTAAGCCTACGGATTCCGTTCAGATTCAAGTCCGGCGAAATTCAGAAGGAGCAGCGGCAACCTTAACATTCACCGCCACCTTAACTGAAAATCCCATGGAACTGATCGCACCAAAACAGCAGTTGAGTGCCAACTCCGTCGCCAAGGATGGGATCATGTCATCATTTCTGCTGTGTCTGAGTATAGCTGGCGTATCTACACTGACGGGCGCTGAAAAGGAAATTGCCGGTTTGCCATCCCTGCGGAAAAGCAACTGGGAAATGCACTTACCCAAAGGAAAGCAGCCGGCCATTGAATTTCACTTCCTGATTGATGAACAGACCGCTCAAGCGGAAGGACTAGCCGGTGCTCTGAAAATCGTCAAACGCTATACGTTAAGCAACACCTATCACATCGATCTGGATGTCAGTTTGCACAACCAGTCACCTAAAGCCCAAAAGCTTGCCTTTCGGCTCGACGGACCTAACGGATTGCCACTGGAAGGCTGGTGGTACAGTAACAAGGTTCATCCCAAGATGTTCCGGGTGGCAGGTTCCCGTGATGTGATCTGGAAGAAACCAAAAGACGGCCAGCGGATGCACGGTGCAGCTGCCATTTCCAAGAACCACAAAGAAGACCCCAAGTTACCTGGCGCATCGGTTGTAGACAGTGGTGGGAACCGGCCAGCCCTTAATTACATAGGTGTCGACACCCAGTATTTTGCCGCCATCCTTCTCAGCCAGGAACCTCCTGAGGGCAAGAGTCTGCAACCCTTCGATATTCGTGATGCGGCCACTTTTCAAGTTGGTGCACCGGACAATCTAAAGGGCAAGAACATTCGCAAGGTGAACAGTTCGTTTTTCATCATCAGTCCAACGCACAATATCCCCGTGGGGAAGAAAAAAACAACGCGTTACCGACTGTTCCTGGGACCGAAACATAAAAAAGTCTTAAAAGAATACGGACTGCAGTCGGCGATCGAGTATGGCTGGTTCTCCTGGGTCGTCAAACCGATGTCGACGATTCTACACCTCTTTTACGCGATCGTGGGTAATTTTGGACTGGCCATCGTGATGCTCACGATTGTCGTTCGAGGAGCAATGTTCCCTATTAGCCGTAAAGCGACTCGTGGCGCCCAAATGATGCAATTTCTCTCACCCGAGATGAAGAAAATTGCTGAAAAGTATAAGAACGACATGGAAAAACGGTCCCGGGCGCAACGCGAGCTCTTCAGCAAATATAATTACAACCCGTTTAGTGGTTGCCTGCTGATGTTCTTTCAACTGCCCGTTTTCATCGGCCTTTACCGATGCCTGTCAGTCGACATCGAGTTGCGAGATGCTCCACTAATTCCCGGCATGTCCTGGTGCAGCAACCTGGCTGCACCTGATATGTTCTGGCAGTGGGAATCCGCTGTTAATTGGTCCATGATCACCAGTCGTGAGACCGGGTGGCTGGGCCCCTTCTTCAACATCCTGCCGATCATTACGATCGCACTCTTTATCCTTCAACAGAAAATGTTCACGCCGCCGGCGACTGATGACCAGACACGCATGCAGCAAAAGATGATGAAGTACATGATGCTGTTTATGGGTATCCTGTTCTTCAAAGTTGCCAGCGGGCTTTGCCTTTACTTTATTATCTCCAGTGCCTGGGGCATCGCCGAACGCAAGCTGTTGCCAAAAGTCGGTACGCCAGAAGAGATCGCAGAGAAAGCTCGCGAGAAAGTAATTCGGTCTGGCAAGAAGCAACCCCAGCGCAACGGAAATGCGCGACAACCTGCTGGCCGCAAGAAAAAATGCAAGAAAAAAAGGTGACCCTCCATGTCGTTTCCTACCGACGATGTGATCACCGCAATCGCCTCAGCCCCAGGGCCAGCAAACCAGGGAATCGTACGAGTCAGCGGGCCAGCAACGCTTTCAGTTCTCGCTGCCTGCTTTCCAGACAATGCTGAGACACTGACAGCCGTCAGTTCACCGCAATGCATTCAAGGCCGACTCCACCTGCATGCAGAAGTCGCACCTCTCCCGTGCCAACTCTATTTTTGGCCAGATCAGCGCAGCTACACACGGCAACCCTCTGCAGAAATCCATCTCGCTGGCTCGCCGCCACTGCTGGACACGACCCTCGAAATACTTTGCCAGCAAGGAGCACGACTGGCCCAACCGGGGGAATTCACAATGCGTGCGTTCCTGGCAGGACGCCTTGATTTAACACAAGTAGAAGCGGTCCTGGGAGTCATCGACGCAACCAGTCAGCGTGATCTTGACATTGCCTTGACCCAACTCGCTGGCGGCCTGGCAACTCCCCTGCATACCTTGCGAGAACAACTGCTAACACTGTTAGCCCACCTTGAAGCAGGACTCGATTTTGTCGAAGAGGACATTGAGTTTATCCAGCGTTCGGAACTTGAACAGCAGTTGAGCCAGATCAGCCAGGTAATGACCACCACGCTGGACCAGATCCGGGGCCGCGGAGAACACAATTCTCAAATTCGCATCGTCCTGCGAGGCTCACCAAATGTCGGAAAAAGCAGCCTGCTTAACGCCCTGGCAGGGGACGCAGCCGCACTCGTGGGGGCCGAACAAGGAACCACTCGCGACTATGTCACGCGGCGTTGCAAAATCAATGCCCTGGACTGCCTGTTGATTGACACCGCCGGCACAACCTCCATCACGGAAGCTGATCCAGTAGCCCAGCAGGCACAGCAGATCGCCCACGAACAAACCAACCAGGCGACACTGGAGTTGTTCTGCCTGGATGGCACACGTCCTCCTAACGCCTGGGAGCAACAACAATTGGACCTCAGTAGCCCGCCTGCTCGTATCCAGGTAATTACCAAAGTGGACCTCGCGACACCCGCGGCAGCCCACGTTCCTGGAATTCACACCAGCAGTGTCACTGGAGAGGGACTCGAACAACTGCGACACTCTATCTACCAACGGTTAACCCGCGAGACAGATCGAGCAACGGCCGTCGTCCCGGATACCCTGCTGCGATGCCGTGAAAGTCTCCGTCTTGCCGGAGAAAGTATTGATCGCGCACACGAGTTGACGCAACAAGGCCACGGAGAGGAACTGGTGGCAGCTGAATTGCGTGTAGCCTTGGACGAATTAGCCACGGTCGTAGGAGCTGTCTACACGGACGATCTGCTTGATCGCATCTTCAGCAGATTTTGTATTGGTAAGTAAACATTGTTACCCCCACAAAAAAAGCCCGGCCTAAAGCCGGGCTTTTTTCTAATAAGTATCCTCTGCGAAGAATGCAGAGTGAACTGCTAGTTCTATTTATCGTCTTCACTCTTGTCAGCGTCATCCTCGGGCTTTACTTCACCCTCGGAAACGTTGACTGCCTTGGGAGCTTCCGACTCCGGCTGGGCCGGCTTCGGATCGGAATCTGAACTGTCGGCAAGCTGCTTGGCAACCTGCTTGGCAACCTGTTCCGGAACACTCTTTAGTACAGCCGTTACCTGGGTTTGCATATCACTTGCCTGCTTGCTGATCTTGGCCAGCGAAGTATCAATCTCCTGCTTCAGCTCTTCAGAGGCAGTGCCCAAGGTCTTCGTGATCATCTTGCGATGGTTACGAAGGCTCTTCTTTGCAGTCGCTTCCAACTTGGCAATCTGTTTCTGAGATTGCTCATCAAGTCGCTTGGCTTCTGCTGCTACGAGTCGCTGAGCATCTTTTTCAAGTTGCACAACGGTTGCCTGCACCTGCTTCTGCAACTTGAGGGCTTCTGCCAGCATGTGAGCCCGTGTTGACTTCTGCAAAGCCAGTTCCGCTGCCTGCAACTGGTCAGTCACCTGCTTGTCCAGTTTCGTCATTCCTGACTTTAACTGCTGCTGCAGTTGTTTTGATCCATCCGCAAACTGGGCGTCCAGCTTCTTCGACTCCCGAGCCACATCCTGGTTCAATTTGTCAGTCAATTCACCTGACAACTGATCATGAAGCTCTGTATGCAATTCAGCCTTACGACGCTCCCAGCGACGACGGAACAATTGAGCCGAAGCCGTTTCGGTAATAGCTGTGACAGCAATCACGACGATCACCATTGTCAAAATTTGTTTCTTCATGGTTTCAACTCCCCAAGCAGAAGTAACCTGGTCTTGCGACCAAAACTGAAATTGGACTTATGTAACTGCGACTCAACTACCACGATCAGCAACCGCTAAGCGTTTCAATCGATAGTCTTTCGCTGAACTCGCTAGATTTCACCTACACTATTAATCGTTATGAATTTCCCCAAGACTCCACTTTATCATATGAGCCATGTATTTAACATAAATATTACCTAAACCCTACGGCTTTACACCTGCAGCCAACCTTTCTGTGCGGTAACTTACCATTCTTCCTCCCCTACCCCTCTATCGGGTGGAAGCAACGTTCCGATTCTTGGCGCTTTCCGATTTTCTCTAATCGTTACAAACCGAACTGCCGAAAAAGACATGTCTCAAAGTAGACAACTAAGCCATTCTTGCTGACTTCCTCCGGTAGTTGCCTGACTGGCCACCACTCCCCCCCTCGGATCAAAGTCGAACTATGTGCTTTCCCCCCCG
>CAZXJC010000763.1:0-5026 GCA_964640885.1 uncultured Pirellulaceae bacterium
ATGATCAACTTGCTGCCGTTGATCCTCATTGAAGAGGGTAGCTGCTTGTTGCATTTTCAATAACCTTTACCAGGATCCTGTTGCGCCACCGCCGCCGGAAGAACCGCCACCGAACGATCCTCCACTGTAACCACCACCACCGCCACTGCCAGTGTTTTGGGCTAGTGTATAGAGGATAATTCCGAGGACTCCAAAAATCGCAGCCCAGGTAGCCCAAGCCCAGCCGCTGGCTCCCTTGCGAACTAGTGAGACGGCGGTGAAAATTGCTAGAGCAATACCCCCATAAAAGAGCAAGTAGTGCGAAGCCGGGATGGGTTTAATGGGTAAGGACAACTTGCGAGCCATGCGGACCAGGGACTGGACACCGGCCAGGATGCCCTGGGAGAATTTCTGTTGCTTGAAGTGGTGGGTGATCTGTTCATCCATGATTTGTTTGCAAAGTCTATCTTCTCGACGGCCCCAACCGCGACCCAGTTCAATGCGGGCCCTTCGATCACCCTTGGAGATGAGCAGCAGGATGCCGGTGTTCCAGGGTTCTCCGTTCAGGTCGGCAACACCAATTCCCCATTGATCAAATAAGAGCGTGGCAAAAGTTTCAATCCGCAGGCCAGGAGCCCCACAGGATGCCATCGATTCGATCGTCACGACCAGGATGGGAGTTGCTTTGTCGGTCAGTAGCTTGTCGGCAATTGTTTTGATTTGTGCAACGGTTGCTGCGTCCAACATCTGTGCCTGGTCTCTGACAAACTCCCGCTCGCCGGGGCGTTCGAGATTGATTTTGATGGCGGATGCCGGGGGCGTGAACAGTAGGGTCCACGCTATCACTGCCAGGCCAGCAATAAGATACCGTGATCCGCGGAGAGCTGTGGGCATAACTGGGTACTCGCGAGGGGATAGCGTCAATGAAGGGCTTGCGTCTTGGTGCGGGCTTTCGAGTTGCCGCTATTCTGACGGTTCTAGCTTTTGGAGGCAAGAACAGAAAAAGAGGTGAGGCTGTGGAATCTGGACAGCTAATTCCACAGTGAAACGTGGCCTTACTTGCCAGGCGTGATATTGACGAACAAGACCTTGTTTAACTCGCACGTCCGTTTTTCCAGAGCCCAAAAGTCCCCTCGGGAATCGTGTGTTCGGATTCGTGTTCCTTAGAAGTGCCGTAAGGGTTCACGTCGGAGAATCATCCGTTTTGGACCTCGCGGCTTGCTCGCGTTCACGATTGATGATGGTTTGGTAGACGAAGGCAGCGACGGACGCTACTGCGGAGACGTCTAATATCCAGAGTCCGAAGAGTCCTGTGAGTACGACGTTGGCGAAAAGGCACAAATAAAGCCAGGTGAGATAGAGCCGAAACCGTCCCTGTTCAGATAGGTGTTCGGGGAGAGTCTCACGGCGTTTGGTTTGGCGGATAGAGTATGCGGCACCAGCACTCATAAGTGATACTAAGATGCTCCACCATACCTCAGATGATTCGAAACGGCGTTCGACAAACACTAAGAACATGATGTAGGACGTACCGGCTCCGAAAAGAGTGGCCAGAATTTGAAAGCCACAACCTCGTAGTGCCGGACGTTCTAATTCTCCGGCTTGCTCTTCCGTATGATAAGGTGATTGTGGTTCGTTGGATCCTTGATGTTTCTGGATGTATTCCCGTTCGGCAATGGTGCGATTGAGTGCCGAGCCGACGATTGATCCGAAAAAACTACTGATGGCGCCCCAAAACAGGATTAGCAGCACGATCGCAATGAAGAACGCCAGCGCGAGCGCATACATAAGGCCGCTAAAGAGTGCTTCTAGTCCCTGTAGCCCCTGAAGCAAATCCGCCAATATTATCATGTTCATTCAACCTAGATTGGTAAGTCACTCTACTGCAGTCTATTTATCGGCATGTACCCAGAATTCACAATAGGCAATTGAGCTACAGACGAGTTGGCAGGTTGTTAATTTCGCTACGTGCGAGCCTCTTCCGGTTGCCATGAGCTTGGCGGTTTCAAGTCTCTAAGGCAATAACAGTAAGAATGATCTGGCTGGAGAATCGCGAGGTGTATTTGCACCGTGCAACGTGCTGTTAGTTCCCGGCCGTGATCTTGACGAACAGCACCTTGTTTAGCTGTCCTTTCCGTTTGCCCAGTCGTAGTAGTCCTTCGCCGCAAGTTACCCAAGACTCGGTGTCACTGACATGACAGATTCCTGAGTTTCCCAGTGTCGCCTGATTTTCTTTAATCAGGATCCGTTCTGTAGACCGAATGACTTGCAGTGTGCTGGGGTTTACCTGCCCGATAAAGAGCGGAGCCCGGTGACGCATGATGTGATCGTTGTTGGCTCACTTTCGCGTATAGACCAGGAACAAGCCGTTGCCAACGGTGACCCAGTGTTGCTGCGTGTTATAGCTGCCTAACGGCTTGCCATCGTCAAAGGTCCATTCGCGGATGGGCTGGAAGTTAATGCCATCGGTCCCGGACGTCACGAACGCGGAATGGTTCGCTCGCATCGTGAGATAGTACTTGCCTTGGAATGCAATCAGGGAAGGTTCGTAAAGCCCTCGCCCCTCGGGAATCGTGTGCTCGGATCCGTGTTTCTTGTAAGACAGCGTTTGGCCGTCGAATCCGCACCGTACGACGATGCTTGTATAGTTGTGCTTGGCGGGGTCTCGCCAGTACCGGACCGGCAGCAGGATGTCGCCCCCTGGCAGATCAACACGCTGGGTGCAACCGGCGTTGGCACCGGTGATTGTAAAACCTGCATGGTCCTTGGCCGGCATGGCTAACAGTCGCATGTCGCTCCACTTCCCGCTAGCCGGGTCGAGGACCGCATAAGAGACTTTTTCGCGTAAACGTATTTCAGTTTTTCCATCTCGGAAGTTGAATGTTTTACCGGTCGCCAGGACTTTGCCAGAGCGTGCATGAAAGGTTGGCCAGAGGTCGCCGGGAGCAATTTCGAAGCCATCATCCTGACGGACCCTTTTGAGAGGTGAAATAGCGGTCGGCTTGGTCCAGGTCTTTCCGGCGTCCCGGCTAATGCTTTGATAGATATCGTGGAAGTCGTGGGAGGTTGTCTTGCCAGTTTCCGACATCGTGGTGAGCAGCTGTGGTTGTTTGCCAGGTACGTAGGCGGACCGGGCTTGCCACCAGTCCCAGCGGGCAGAGCCCGTGATGGAAGGCATTGATTGGAAATGTAACGGTACAGGTTTCACTGGCTCAGCTGCTCTCGTTTCACCGGTTAGTAAGGACACGAGGCACAGTAGGATAAGGATGCGAGGCATGGTGGGACTCCTGGCAATAAGGTAGCTTCTCGGTGCGTAAACCGTTATTCTAGCGTCTGACTTGGATCCATTGTTGGTCGTGACGTTGTTTTACCGGCAGCAGATGGCCATTGCAACTTATTCAACCCAGGGTGCCATGCGGTTATACCAGCGATTTCTATTGATGTACGTTCTTACGGGCTTGCTTGTCGGGTCACCGTTGGGAGCAACGCCGCCGTTTGGGCATCCGGATCAGCCCTACGATCGCTTGCCCGGTACCCTAGAAACCTCGCATGTTCCCTGGGCACGTCCGCTCAGTGGCGGCAAGCTGGATGTCCTCTTTATTTGCCCTTACAACAATTCGCGGGAGGTGGTGGAGCTGGCGCAGCGGCTGGACGTGAATGCGACTGTCATCATGAGTGCCGGGCATACCGGTTGGTCCGAGGGTTATTTTGAGGGCACTAACGCGACGCCATTGCAGGGTGTTGAAGCCAAGAGCGTGCTGGAGAAGTTGTCTCGTCAACGGCTTGGCCTGGAAAACCATTATGATGCGATTGTCATCGGTAAGCTTTCCTGGCAGGTTATTCCTGCCGCGGTGCATGATGCGATCCTGGCTCACGTTGATCGGGGGACCGGTCTGGTTTACCTGTCTCCCAATCGCCTGAAACCTGGTTGGAATCGTCGGGAAGCTCCGGATGACAAGGATGCCGCTTTTAGCCGCCTGTTTGAAGGTAGCTCAGATCGCCAGACGCTGGATCAAATCCTGGCTGCCCTGCCGATCGATGTTATGCCGTTGCAGCAGTTTCAGGATGCCCAATCGTATCGGCCTTTGCCCGCCCCACGCCACCAGTGGCAGCAGGCGGGCCCCAGGCTTTCTTCGACTAGCCACGGCAAGGGACGTATCGTTGGGATCGATTACCTTGACGAAATGATTGCGACCCGGATGAGTGCCTCGCTGACACCTGCCTATCAGCATCCACGCGGAGACCATGACGAGGTGATCTATGATCTCGCACACGCTTTGTTGGCACGCGGAATACTCTGGGCCGTGGATCGACTACCGGTTGCCCCCCTGGAAGTCTCAATTACATCACCAGCAACGAAGCTGAAGGAACCAGTTGTCGCTGGTTCAGAGAGATTTCAATGGCGACAAGCGACACCAGGACATGTTGTGAGCCGAGTGGATCTACCGAAATCGAAGATTGTTGTGAAGGCACCCGAGGATGCCAGGATTGAGCGATTGGTCCTGGCTTTGCGTGAGCGGACCGGACACCTGCGGGATCATGGAGATTCACAAACGCCACAACCAGCGGCGACGCCGAGCCGGGTGATTCTGCGCCAGACTCTCGAAATCGACAAGCTAGAGAGTAGTAAAATAACGCTGCCGATGCTGGCTCGGGGGACTTACCTGGTGGATGTCCAGGCTTTGGATAGCAAGGGGGCGGTAATTGATTTCGCTTGTCGCAGCTTCCGGGTGGAGAATACCAATCATGTCACTGAGATGAAAACCGATGTAAGCCATTATCGGGCAGGTGACAAGATTCAGGGAACGGTGGAAGTGGCGGCGAGACTGGATGCGGACCAGAGCGTGAGGGTTGTCATTCATGACATGTGGGGTCGGCAGCTTTACACGGGTCCCGCAAAACGTTCCGGGGCGACGACCTATGAGTTTATGGTGCCTGTAAAGGATCCGTTATCGGAGTTGTGGGATGTTCAGGGGGCAATCGTGGATCCGCGCGGGGGCGTCGATCATAGGACGCTGCCGGTACCGATACTGAACAATACGTTC
Organism: uncultured Pirellulaceae bacterium; assembly: GCA_964640885.1. Taxonomy (GTDB): domain Bacteria; phylum Planctomycetota; class Planctomycetia; order Pirellulales; family Pirellulaceae; genus JAZADA01. The sequence continues at coordinate 5,025 of CAZXJC010000763.1, forward strand.
GA
>CAZXJC010000764.1:0-6685 GCA_964640885.1 uncultured Pirellulaceae bacterium
CACTACCTTCGGGAACTATGACTTCTGGTGGTACGTGGGCGGTGAGTTCGGAGGCGGTTCTTGGACGATCAAGCGAGCCGATGGTTCCAACGATTCAATCGACATGAATGATGTGCGTCTGACCCTGGGGCTCGAGTTTGGGAGCCAGGCTTTGCTGGCGGAGGGTCGACGCTTGGGCTTTGTGGAAATGGGATACGTCTTTGCCCGGGAGATCGAGTACTTGGTCTCGCCCGCAGATAGTTTCAATATGAATGGCACAATCATGCTGCGAGCTGGGGTTGGGTATTGATTATTCTCCCTGCTTGGGAGGCATGGCTCGCTGGCCCCGAAGGCGGAAATTCCGCCAATCTGTGGTGTCATCAAAGGAACCAAGTCCGACACGGCCGGTTTTGAAAGTGCTGTCTTTAGCCGTCATGATGGGCGTCTTCATGTTGTCATAGTAAACCGCGATTGCGCCATCAGAAGTGCTCCGCACGATCCGGACGCTGTGCCACTTATCATCCCAATTGGTCCCGGGAGTTGTCTTGGTGGAAATCTTGGTGCGGGCCTTGCCGTTAACGATGAAGATCTGATTGGCATGGTCGTCGGTTTTTTTGCCTAGATGCACGTAATAGAAATGAGCCGGGTCCTGGAAGCCGAAGAACAGGCAGGCGTCCCGATGTCCGTAGTCAGGGTGAGTGCTCAGAACCTCGACATCCAGTTGGAAATCGCTGACCACCGGTTCTTTGCGCCAGGAAATATTCAACGGGCTACGGTGTGGCGGCTGATATTCGCTCCGCTTCTTGAACTGGCTGTAGACCGGCCCCTTTTTGGTCTTTTTCAGTTTCCAGGCTGACGGATCTGTCGGCTCCCACTGCTTGAGATCCTGGAAATTGTCTCGTAACCGGATCTCGTCGGCGACCAGTTGCTTCGCTAGCAAGCTAGCGATTAATAGGCTGCCGAGTACACAGAAGCGAGCCAGGAAGGGGATTTGAGCGTGCATCATACGTATCCTTGGGTAATTTAATATAGTTGCGGAAAGATATTTAAAACAGGAAGCCTGGCCTTAGTTTTACGGTTCCGTTGTCGCTGCGGGTTCAAACGAAAGTACTGATCGTAGTGCCTGTGCTGGTTCGACAATTCTAGCATACAGGATCGCGTACTGCCCAGTCGACGTGCGGTTAGGCCCAACGGTGGCTCCGTGCTCGAGGGGGGGCGGTGTTATGAACGAGCAGTAAATGAATTGGAGATCACGTACGATGAAATGGAACGATGTGACAGTTGCGATGTCAGTTATAGTGTTGCTGGGCGTTGGGCTGAGTGAGACGACTCATGCTCAGACGAGGAGCTATCGCTCGGGTGGGAGGGTGATTGCCTCGCCGACCAGCCGTAGCTACCAGGCGACAGCTCACCGGGTAAATTACTCGCGTAAGTATTACGGGTCGACGGTTACGGAGCCGATTGTCAGTAGCCATGAGCATACTGCTGGCTGCGGCCGTTGCTGTCCGGCGATCATTCCGACGTTACTCAACGGGATCAGCAATGCTTTAGATTGCCTGTTGCCCTGTCGGTCATGTGGAATTTCCCGTGGTTGCGATGATTGTGGCAAAGGAAAGATGCTGCCGACCCGGGCTCCGGTGCGGACCTATCGTTCGCCCTGTGGTGGCTGCGGGCTAGGGATTTTGCCAATTTTCTCCTACCGTTTTCACCAGGGCGCACACTGTAATTGTTATGGGAACCATGCTTTAGACGGGATTCCCGTCCATGAGGCTGTTCCGCAAGAAGCGGCCCCAGAAGAAGTAATACCGAAGCCGGTTCCGGACAAGGAAGGTGCTCCGCGAAGCGCCCGTCGTTTGCCGACTCGGGAAGAGCTTCAGCGTTATCGAACTCCTCAGGAAGATGGGCTGCGTTTGGCTCCGCCGCGAGCGTCGACGCCGCGTAACTTATCGACATACGGTCGCTTCGTGGAGACGCGTTCGAAACCTCGTCCAAGCGTTGTTCGGACGGGTTACTCGCGCACAGCAGTGCCGCAGAGGACCCGAACCAACACTGGGGAGCCGCGGAATCCTTTGCGTTAAGGAGTGATCTTCCAAACTGACTACGTGCTTGTCCCGGAGTGATTCGGGGTCATGAGTGCGATCCTGAAAGGCCGGCAGAGATGCCGGCCTTTTTTGATGCGCGGCTGAAAAAGGGTTGACTTTACCGGTTATTCGTCCGAAACGGCGGGCCACCGATGCCTTGCGGATGAAGAGAGGTCCAACTAGACTGGAGGGTAACAGTTACAGGGAGTTGCGGCCGCTTGCAGCCTTTATCTGCTAAAGTGCCAGTCAATCGGGAACACTGGGTTCCCGGCTTTTTTGGACAGTTGTGTCCAAAAATGTGCGACCGCAATTCTGGTGGTCGCCCTTACCGCGCGGGAACCACCCGGATGTTCAAGCGCGCGGAAATTCAGGTTGGCGGTAACGCGCCTCAAGTGAGAGAAGTAATGACAGGTAAAGGCAGGACAGGAACCGACAAGTCACCTGGGCGAGGAGCCTCGACTCGGGCGGTGCATGCAGGAGAAGCTAGAGAGAAAGCGCTTCATGCTATTACCGACCCGATTGTTTGTGCGTCGACCTATACGTTTTCCGACACTCAGGCGGTAATTGACTATATCGAACAGAAGCAGCAACGCGAAGAATACGGGCGATATGGTAATCCGGGAGAAAAAGTCGTCGAGAAGAAGTTGGCGGCGTTGGATGGTGGTGAGGATGCAGTCCTCTTCGCCAGCGGTATGGCGGCTATTGTCGGGCTGTTAATGGCTAAGCTTAACGCGGGTGACGAGGTAATCTTCTTCGACGAATGCTATCATCGTAGCCGGGAATTCTGCACTAGTCACCTGTCACGCTTTGGTGTGGTAACTCGACAGGTAAAAGCCTGCGATTACGATGCCATGGAGGAAGCGATCAACGACAAGACGCGGTTGCTGGTTAGCGAGTCCCCTACGAATCCACATTTAAGCGTTGTAGACCTGGATCGATTTGGGGATATTGGTCGTCGCCACGGTGTAGAGACGTTGATTGACGCGACGCTTGCCACCCCCCTGAATGTTCGCCCATTGAAGCACGGAATCGATTATGTGTTACATTCCGCGACTAAATACCTGGGCGGTCACAATGACTTGTTGGCGGGTGCGATCGTCGGGAAGACGGAACAGCTCGAACCCGTCCGGAACTTGCGAGGTATCATGGGGGGGGTCAATAGTCCGCACAACATCTACTTGTTGCAACGCGGCTTAAAGACGTTTGGGCTCCGCATGAAGCAACATAACGATAACGGCCAGGCAGTCGCGGAGTTTCTGGAAGAACATCCTCGGGTTGAACGGGTTTTTTATCCGGGCCTTGCAAGCCATCCCTATGCAGAGATTGCCAGTAAGACGATGACGGGCTTTGGAGGCCTGGTCACTTTTACCCTCAAGGATGCTGATTGGCAGCAGACAGCTACCGTGGTTGACCAGGCCCAGCTGTTCCGAATTGCTCCCAGCCTCGGTGGCGTGGAATCTCTGATCGAGCAACCCCTGGTCATTAGTTATTTCGAATGTACTCCGGAAGAGCGAGTGCAATTTGGTATTCCCGATAACATGATTCGCTTGGCATGTGGAATTGAAGATGCCGGTGATCTTATTGATGATTTAGCACAGGCTTTGGACCAATGAAATTCAGGACACGCGCAATCCATGTTGGCAATAAACGGGATCCGCAAACCGGAGCTGTCGTGCCACCGATCCATTTGGCTTCTACCTACGTGCAAGAGTCGGCCGGCGAGTGGGGTGAGTATGATTACGCTCGGAGTGGCAACCCAACACGTAGCAATCTCGAAGAGACGATGGCCTCCTTGGAAGGCGGAACGGGTGCACTAGCCTTTTCTTCGGGAATGGCGGCCGTGCATGCGGCGGTAATGCTTTGCAGTTCTGGCGACCATATTCTCGCAGGTCGTGATATTTACGGCGGTACGTATCGACTGCTGCATCAAATCGCGAATCGGTCCGGGATTGAAGTTTCCCTAGTGGATAGTACCGATCCCAGCCTGGTCGCCGAGGCGCTGCGAGATACAACCCGGCTCTTGTGGCTCGAGACTCCCGGCAATCCCCTGCTCTCCATCACGGACTTGGCCGCCTGTGCCGAGGTTGCGCATGCGAGAAACGTGCTAGTCGCGGTCGACAACACCTTTCCCAGTTGCGTGCTGCCGCGGCCACTAGAAAAAGGGGCGGATATAGTGATGCATTCGGCCACCAAGTATCTCGGGGGGCATAGCGACGTCCTGGGGGGTATCCTGGTGGTGGCTGAACAGAAGCTCTATGACGCCCTTTACTTTATTCAGAATGCGACCGGAGCCGTTTTGAGTGCGTTTGATTCTTTCTTGGTTAGTCGCGGCCTCAAAACACTCGACCTGAGAATGCGAGCGCAATGTGAAGCGGCCCTGGAAATCGCCCAGTGGCTTCAACAGGATGCGCGGATCGAACGGGTGCTTTATCCGGGTTTACCCGAGCATCCTGCACACCAGCTCGCCAGCACTCAAATGGAGGGAGGATTTGGAGCGATGGTCAGCTTTGAAGTCGTTGGCGGCTACGAGAAGGCAAAACGCATCGTAGAAACAACCAGGCTCTTTCAACTGGCCGTCAGCCTGGGGGCTGTCGAATCACTCATCGAACAGCCAGCTTCCATGTCGCATGCCAGTTATGCCCGGGAAGATCGCTTGGCCCATGGGATTACCGATTCTTTGATCCGAATTTCCGTCGGCTTGGAAGATGTTTCGGACCTTAGGGCCGACCTGGAACAGGCAATTAGCGGCTAGACCGCCGCCCGCAGTCGCGTAAAATAGACCTTGGCATTTAGCCGTGGAGATAAATTCGATGACGCGCCCCTATCATGCCAGACGACTGCCGCTGATCTTTGCAATGCTCGTTTTAACTGCAGTCCCTGACCCTCTTTCGCTGGCCGCAGCTGAGAATGATAACCCGTCCGCCGAAAAAGGTGCCGCGGAGGCCCAGCGCCTCGTCGGGGAACTTGGTAGCCGATCCTTTCTCAAACGCAAGCAGGCCATGAACGGTCTCGTCAGAATCGGCTTGCCGGCCCTCAAGGCATTGGAAGAGGGCGCCCTGAGTCCTAACCGCGAAATTAGCTATCGGTGCGAACGGCTGTTGCTAGTTGTGCGGGATCTTGATTTGCAGCGGAAGCTGGCCGCCTTCTTGCGGGCGACGGATCCGGCCAAGTACGGCTTGCCGGGCTGGGGGCTTTATGAGGCGGAGTTCGGTGACAATCCTGACAGTAAGCTGGTTTTTGTTGAAATGCAGAAGGCGGACTCGGAGTTAATGCAAACTCTACAGGGAACTGGGAAAAAGATCGAAATAGTGCTGAAGCAACGTCTTGCGGTAGCGGCGCGGCCGACAGCGACGGCAGTCGATCCGTTGGTGGTCGGCAGAACTAGCGCCATACTTTTCGCTGCGGGCGATCCACGGGTTCCGACTACACAGGTGACGGCGGCTTATGTGCATCGTATGGTCAGTGGTGCACGGGTCCGAACGGTGATGCTCGGTAACGTTGGGACTGCCGAAGTAATGCGGAAGTTGCTGGCAAGGTGGCTCCGCCGTCAAGAAGAGACTGACCCCTACGTGAACCTGTTGGTTGCGGCTCAATTTGACTTGGAGGAGTCGCTGAGATTCGCCGTAAAGGTGCTCGAGGGAGCCAACAGGCCGGGAGTTGCGCGGCGAGTTGCCCTGCTTAGCCTGAGTCGCTTTGGCGATCCAACACACATGGCTTTGGTAGAACGGTTTCTGAGCGACAAGAGTGTGATCAAGTTGGCCAACAGCGCGGATGGACGGCGCGTCAGCATCCAGTTGCGGGACATTGCCCTGGCTACTGCCATTACTCTGCGAAAGCAGGACCATCGAAAGTTTGGTTTCCCGCACATCCGTTTCGATAGCTTCGGACATTTTATTCTTGAGTCTCTCTATTTCGCCAGTGACGAAGATCGCCTGGCTGCCCACGCTCAGTGGCAGAAGTTTCAGGAAACAAACAAACTCAAGAGGCAAGGCTAGGCGAGTTCCCGGGGGCGTACTATGGGAGTAGATCTTTCTCTTTCTCACGACATGGTTGGTGAGACTTTTGCTCCAGGCCAGGATTGCGAATCCGAGTTGTTGAGCTCCGCAGAGTTGGATTCGTTCGCTACTCTTGGTTTTGTGAAGGGCGGGCTTGTCTTGAACGATGTGCAATTGGCGGCCTTGAGGTCAGAACTGCAAAAATTATCGGATCCGAAGCACCCGAGCAGCGAGTTCTGGTACGAATACAATTCGAACGAATCGGCCAGGGAAGACCAGGTGCTATTTCATGCCCTCGGTGCCTGGCGGCTTGCTCCAGGTTTTCACGACTTGCTATGGCATCGTCCGTGGCTGACGAAGGCGAGCCAACTGCTCGGGTCAGCTGTCCGTTTTTGGCACGACCAGCTGTTCTGTAAACCGGCTCGGCATGGTGGCTGCGTGGCCTGGCACCAAGACTTTTCTTACTGGACCAGGACAACGCCCATGGCTCATCTGACATGTTGGATGGCCCTCGATGATGCAACGGTTGAAAATGGCTGTATCCATTATGTGCCCGGGAGCCATGCCTGGGACTTACTGCCGATTACGGGTCTCGCGGGGGGTATGGCAGCGATCGAAGAGGTGCTGACC
>CAZXJC010000765.1:0-5821 GCA_964640885.1 uncultured Pirellulaceae bacterium
CACCCTGGCCAACCGCTTGCTGGCCGTACGCCCAGCGGCAGCTAAGTTCCAGCCGGGGTTCAGCACGACTGGCTGTAAATCTCAACGTGTCGAAAGTATCGACTGTCGTCATCAGCGTTTCTAAGTCGTGGAATCCGTCAGCCCGCTTCCCGAGAACTTCCAGAAATAAATTCAGTTTTGCAGGCGCATGGACTTCAACCGTATGACCGAAGTTATGTAGGAACATGAGATTGATGAGAAAAGTGAATGGATGCCAAGCTACTACTACCGAAGCGCGTCTCTTAACATTTTTCAGCGACTGTGATTGTACTACTGCATATCAAGGGGTCAACTAACTTTTGCCAAGTTGCTGCAACCATCCTCACTAAATGTTCCGCCCCTCCCGAGTCGCAATGGTTCGTGAAAGCGATTGATCTACCGTAAAAACATCCAGAGAGGTAACTTACCACTGCAAGCCAACCTCTCTGAGAGCATTTACGCCTGCCAGGTACCGTCATGAGCCAGGAAATCAAACCGATCAATCCAACACGGCAAACAGGCTCTCAACAGGTAATCTGTGGAATGCTAATGGGAAGCGCCGATGCGGTACCGGGTGTCTCCGGAGGAACCGTAGCCCTGGTCCTGGGCGTTTACGATGAGCTTGTTACCGCAATCAGTCATTGTGACCACCGCTGGCTTCGGCTAGTGCGTCAGGGTGCTTGGCGTCAGGCCAGTGAACGCATTCACCTGGGGTTCCTGTTGCGACTGGGCACCGGCATTGCCATCGGGCTAATCGTCGCCCTCTCGATCGTTAACTACCTGCTCAGCGATCCTCAGACACGACCTTTCACGCTGGCCGTTTTCTTCGGTATGATTCTCGCTTCTACAATACTGGTTGCCCGCATGGTCCAATGGCAATCCAGCCAACAGCAGACGGCTTGCCTGGGCCTGGTGCTACTGGGTGCTGTCCTCGCATTCTGGCTAACCACGCTTCAGGATGCAAACCACGCTGAACCCTCCTTGCAGTACTTGTTTGGATGTGGGGCCATCGCCATCTGCGCGATGATCTTACCTGGGATTAGCGGTGCTATGGTTCTCTTGATCCTGGGAATCTACGAACACCTCTCCGCCATCCCTCGCGCACTGATCGATGGAACTGCCACTACATCAACCTTGCTGGAATTGGGCGTCTTTGGGCTCGGCTGCCTGTTAGGACTGATTGCCTTTAGCAAACTGCTCCGTTACCTGCTGGCGGCGCATCGCCCACTGACGATGTCTCTACTTTTTGGCGTCATGGCAGGAGCCCTCAACAAGCTCTGGCCTTTCCAGGACAAGACTCTGGTCGGGACTGGAGAAGATCAAGTCCCGCATTATCAAAATGTGCTACCGGCCAACCTCGGCCTACAAACAGTCGCCGTGATCCTGAGCGTCCTGGTTGCCGCAGCAATCGTCTTGTGGCTGGATCGACAATTTGCAAAACAATCTACGGGCCTTCATAACCCACCGGCGCAGCAGGACGCCAATGACTAACCTTGGTGAGACTGGCAGGCAAAGATAACCCGCTAGCCCTTGTCCTTCAGCGATCTACGCTGAGCACGCAATCTGGCCCGTCGCTTGATATCACTGGGCTTCTCGTAATACTTGCGACGTCGCATTTCTTTCTTAAGACCGCTCCGCATGACCAGTTTACCAAAACGGCGTACCGCTTCTTGAATGGTCTCGCGATCACGAACAATGACTTTTACCACGGTTTCTCCTGTAACTAATTCACTCAACCACAATACGGGAATCAGGAAGCCGTGATTATAGACATCCAGCCACCCTTCTGGCTATCCCCCTTTTGATCCGGAGCCCCTGATTAGCCCCACCATCCCTTCTCTCATGCATCGGCACAATTTCGCCGCTGGGTTCAACCTGAATCTACCGTTTCGCTGCCAAACTAGCACAGACCAGTTCCCGGTCATTGCGGGCGAACACGTGGCGGTTGGCAAAGGCGGGGTGAGCCCAGCAAACTCCATTGCGACGTCGCAACTGTTCCTCGGTCGGTTCAATTAAGCTGGCACGACTGATTTCCTCAAATCCTCTCTCGGATAACTTGGAAATAATCAATTCCCCACGCTCATTAAACATCCAGATTCGATCCTGATTACGAACGAAATGAATCGTGCTCCAACGCGATTTGGGGGTGGCCGTGAGATCTTCCCAGACGCGCTCTCCACTGGCCGCCTTGAGGCATCTCAACTCACCATAGCTGTCCACACCGTAAATATGTTTATCCAGAAACAGGGGCGTACTGATAATCGAATGCAAGGCAGACGTTTTCAACTCGCTCTCCCCTTTTCGTTGCCAGCTCTTTTCCACCGCCAGTCGATCCGAAAACAACCGCAGCATTAACGAACCGTCGTAAAAGGATGTTACGAAGAGTTGGTCATCAGCCATGATCGGTGTAGCAACGCCAATCGGCATCTTCGTTGGCCCAAAGGGGTATCGCCAGTGGACTTTACCCGTTTTGGGTTCCAGGCCACTAACGCTGTCACCGGTCCAGCAAACGATCACTTGCTGCCCCGCCTGTTGCACCAGCACCGGAGCTGAATAAGAAGCCCGATCCGACAAGGCTGTCCAGCGTTGCTTGCCAGTCTTGGCATCGAGCGCCACGATACAGGCATCCTTGCCACCGATCTGCAGAACGACCAGATCCTCAACGATCAGCGGCGCGCCTGCGATGCCCCAAATCGGCATTTCAATGGACAGCAGTTGATCGAGATCTTTTTTCCAGAGCACTTCCCCGCTAAGGGCATTAAAACAATGCATGTGTCCCATCGCACCGAGTGCGTAGGCCCGCCCCGAGTCAATGGTAACCGAGGCGCGGGGCCCGGCCTTGTAGCCAATGCGATACTCGCAAGGGTAGCGAAACGACCAGACGGTCTTCCCCGTCTCGGCGTCAAAACAATGAACCCTTTCAATCTGTTTTGGTTCATCAACACGGTCAGTCAGGTAGACCTTGCCGGCCGCGACGGTCGGCCCGCTGTAACCGGGAGCAACCGGTACTCGCCAGCGAATCGGCAACTGTTTACTGGCAAACGAACTTACCAGGCCAGTCTCTCGCCAGACACCATCCCTGCCAGGGCCTCGCCACTGGGGCCAGTCATCTGCTTCGGCCGCCAGGGATCCCAAAAAAAGACTGACCAACAAGAAACAGGCCAAGCGAAGGAAAGTACGATTCATCGAACACACCCCTTTTCATCTGAACTAGCAGCAGCACGGATTGGTCAACTCCCAAGCAAGCGGTTATAGCACAAACCAGCCACAAGAGTACTGATTCTCCCGACCGATCTGGGCAAGCTTTGTTTCAGGCCGCTTCCGCCAGCGCATTTAAATTTTGCGAGTCCAATGCTACCACCGAAATGCGATGACGACGGGCATATTCCATCACTGCTGGCTGATCAATCACGATCGTCTTATCCGCCTCGATCGCCAGTACTTTGCCGCCAGCTGAGCGGAGCGTTTCCAGCGTACCAATTCCAATGGTCGGTACGTCAAATCGCATATCCTGCTGTGGCTTGGCGACCTTAACGACCGTAAAGCCTCCTTGAGGGCAGAGCTGGGCAGCTCTGCGAATACAGTGATCGGTCCCCTCGACCGCTTCCACTGCCAGGACGGCTTGCCCCTTGACAACAACCGTTTGCCCCACGTCCAAACGTCCCATTTCCTTGGCTAAATTCCAGCCAAACTCAATATCCTTTTGTTGACCTCGCGTCAAACGTCCCCCAGCAAGACTTCCAACATTCACAAGCAACTCCGGTACATAATCAGTGGCAGGAGCAAATCGAATCGCATGACGTGCGAAGGCATCAACCACTGCGCCGAGCAGTGTGTCATCGCGCCGATCTTGGCTCTTGCTAACCCAGTGTGGATAAAAAGTACGAATACACTCCCAATCCGGAAAGTGCTTAATCCAGGCAAAGCGACGAAACAGTACCACTTTGTGAAACTTCCCAGCCATCGTGGCAGAGTTCACACCGTGGCGACGAAAAAAACGTATGGCGGCTCCTAGCCGCCCGATCCCCAGTTCCCGGTAGGCATAGCAAAGCTCTGCAAACTCTGGTGGTACATGATCCTTGACTCCTAAACCTACAATCTGATAGCCCTGCTCACGCAGCGCTTTGGCCACCACAAATGGATAGTCTCCCCAACCGGCTAACAAACCGAATTTTTTCGGCATCATACCCCCGCCCAAACGTTCTCTACCGGATATCAAGGCGTTCAGGCTGCATCCTGACTCGAGCCCTCTGCCGAATCGGTCAAATCCTGTTCTGCTGAATCCTCCAGCAAACCTTCAACCTGGCGACGCAGTTCACGAAATTGTCGACGCAGAATAGGCAACTTGCCAATGGCTGCCTGGATCACCAGTTGTTCACGTTCACCCGTGGCCGGACTCCCCACGCAACGTGAATCAGAAACGATGTCGGCCATCACGCCGGCTTGAGCGCCGACGATCACACGATCCCCAATATTCAAATGATCTCGAATCCCTACTTGCCCGGCCAGGACCACGTAGTCACCTGTCGTGGTGCTGCCAGCAATCCCGACTTGAGAACAGATCAAGTTGTGTTTTCCAATCCGACAGTTGTGCGCAATCATCACCAGGTTGTCGATCTTGGTCCCCTCGCCAATACGCGTAGCTCCGTAACTCCCGCGATCAATCGTTGTGCCAGCACCGATCTCCACATCGTCTTCAATGACGACATTCCCTAACTGGTATCCACGTTGGTGTCGGCCATCTTGCAGCGTGTAGCCAAACCCGTAAGCCCCAATACTACTGCCTGCATGAATCAAGACGCGATCACCGATTTGAGTATTCTCGTAAAGCACTACGTTCGGATAGAGCGTTACTTGCGAGCCAATTCGACTTCCCGGTAGTACCTGAACCCCAGCATGAATATGACACTGGTCACCGATTTCGACATCGTCGCCAATCGTGGCTCCTGGACCAATGGAAACTTCACCCTTTAAATTTGCCAGCGGACTAACATAAGCCAGCGGACTGATCCCCGGAGTAGTCACCTCCCGCGGTGGCACGAAATGCTTCACGATCGTGGCAAACGCAGAGGTCACGTCAGGAACGCGAATAGCCGGTAACGCCGACGGTTCCATTGTTTCAGGGATCACGACTGCAGCTGCCGCTGACTGATCGACCTGGCCCAAGAACTTCTCGTCCTGGGCAAACGTAATCTGGCCAGCTTCCACGTCTCGAATCGTGGCTGCTCCATTGATTTCCGTCTCCCCATCCCCGCTGACTTCACCAGTTACCAAGCGGGCAAGAGAGAATAACGACACCTTCATCTGGACGGATTCCTTTCCTCCAAACCTTCTGCTAGATCCCCACGACAACTGCCAATGCGGCCGCAAGAATCGCCAAGCCGCCCATCCTAATACATCAGCCAGCAGACCAACAAGATCGATTCAGTGCCAAGGCGTTCCCGCCTCCGGGAACGAGCAGGTGGGCTAGTGCTAGCACGCTCGCACCTACATAAAGAGCCTAAAAATATCATTGCCCAGCACAAAGATCATCAGGGTCAACAGACAAAGGACTCCCACCATCGTCAGAACCCCTTGAATTCTTTCATCGACCGGTTTCCCGGTAACCCCTTCCACCACCAGGAAGACCATATGGCCACCATCCAGAGCTGGAATGGGGAGAAAATTCAACACCGCCAAGTTGGCGCTCAGAAATGTCAGAAAAAATCAACAATCGGGGCAACCCCTGAGCTGCTTCATCGCCAGCAATCTTTGTAATGATCAGGGGCCCACCGAGACTCTTTACCGAGATCTCTGCCGTGAA
>CAZXJC010000766.1:0-2690 GCA_964640885.1 uncultured Pirellulaceae bacterium
TCCAACAATTCTCTTCCTGTATGTCGAGTTGCGATAAACCGTCAATGGCTGCCAGCTGGTAGCGACCAGTCGAACATCTGCCCACTCAAGTAGTAGCCCTGCGTATCCGCGATGCCGGCAAGCAGTAACACTTCGGTGCCAATGGATGCAACACTCGTGGCGGGTGTAATCACGATACGGCCGGATTGGTTGGCTGTAGCTGCCGGTGGGGTTGTGACTGCTGGGGAAGGATCCGGGGTGGGTGTAGACGGGACACTGGTGCCTGGCTGAGGACAGGGTGGTAGTCTGTCTGGACGGGAAAAAGCCGGCCGTGGCAAACCAGGCAACTGCTCAGAGCCGAGTGGATTGATAAACTCAGTCCTGGATGGTGCGGGTTCGAAGAGCCGGCGACCAGTGGTATCGATCTTGGGGAATTGCAGCTGAGAACAGCCTGCCAGGCTCAGCGCACCAAGACCCAGCGCGCAAAGTCGCCAACTGAAAATCCAGACAGGCATCGATGATTGCTTGCGGGTCAGGGTCGTGTGCCGGGCTGTGGTAGTTGCGTATTTGTGCGCATACCGGAGGTGCGCTCAAAACTCTAACATGCAGGCTGCGTATTAGAGCGATTTGACGCTTAGTGGATTGGCAGAAGCGACGAATTAAGACCGATTATATCGACCACGTAAGAAATACCGAATTGCGGTTATTCTGTCTGCGCGAAAGTGGCTGCTAGCTCGTCGAGAATTGTCTGTTCAGATGCTGAGACCTTATTACCAAGTCCCAGGATTCCTCCTGTTGCCGAAGCGATCGACTCCGCTCGCCCCATGATCTGGGACTGAAGATTTGTGCGAGCTTCTGTGGAAACCGTTTCGCAGAAAGATTTGATGTACTCTTTCCAGGCAGCCAGTAAATCGTCGCCAGGTTGCGTGGTCAACCAGTCTTGCAGAAGTTGCTGGGCTGGTCCCGAATCAGCAAGGCCTTGGTCCGCTGCAGCAGATAAGATGGCAGCTCGCTCCTTTTCGTCGATCGTGCCATCGGCCCAGGCAACCGCTACGACGGGGATTAGTGAGACAGCCGCAAAGGTTTCCGGTTGGATATCCGCATCGGCCATTTGTTGCAGGGTCTCGGAATCTTCAATCCCGGATACTTCTGAGAGTTGTTTTTTTAGTTCCTCAGCAGCGGATTGGGAACGTAATTGTTCCAGCAGTTGATTGTTTTGACGGGCAAAAAAGGATTCTTCCAAGGCTCGTCGACGGTTACCTAGTACTTCATGATTCATGGGATACACTCACGGTTGGCGAAATATAAACTTAGAGAAAAAGCTCTCTATCGTCGAAAACAGTCATTTTAGCTCTCCCGGGGGATACGGTGGAGGCCCGCTAGCCATCGATAGAGCTACTTGAATAGCTGCTTATTCTAGCGATGATCTGTCTCAGTGACCAAGCCCTGGTAAATCGTACAGGACGATATTGCCTTATTTCCGTATTCTAGCCAGAATACGGGCATCAGGATGGTGTTTTACCTTTGAATGATCTCGTCAAAGAATGAGATCGTAACAGAAAACCAGTCCACAGAATAAAGTTTACTTCAACAAGCAGCTCGGTTTTCAAGGAGTCATGGAATGGGAAGTCGCTCAGATCAACGGATTTTTGTTTTGCTGCTTGGTTTTATTAGTGCTTTCATTAGCGGTTTCGAGGTGTCCGGAGAGGAGCTTTCGCTGGCAATTTCCAAGTCGGCTCGGTTGGACTTAGAAGGAATCGCGAAAGGGCTAAGAGATGGTGGACCGGAATTTGTACCCTGGCCCGTTGCCCGTATGAATGAGCGGCGTCAACAGTTGACCACTGCACTTGATGAATTAGATGCCTTACTAGAACGGAGTGGTGAGGATCGGGAAGAAGGCTGGAAGAAGTACTTGCGCTGGGATGCAGTCCAATCGCAGTTGGCGGCAGAGAAACCAGATGTTCGTAAGTTGCAGCCAGCCCTGGCTCAGTTTTATCGTAATCACAATGGCCTTGAGATGAACCAGTTTACTGGTGTGCGGGACAGTTTGCGAGATTATATGAACGCGATTGTCTTTAAGGATGTTGATCGTGCTAAGAAATTACACGCGAACCAGGTAGGCGAGTTGAGTAAACGGCTTGATGCCTACCTGAAGAATCCCAATAGTGAAGATGCCTGGGCGATTGGTCGAGGGATGGGCTGGTTGACCCGGTCGCAGCAGGCTCCGGAAATGCAGACCCGGCTAAGCCAAATATTTGCTCACGATAATCTCATCCTGCAGGCCTCCCAGCGTTTTGTTGGTATCAACGGTGGTTCGGAGGTAGAAGATACAACCGATATCACAGATTATATTCTTGGCACCTCGATCAAAGGTGTAGCGAAAACAAAGGGTCTCATTACGATGGCCATGATCCCCAATGAAAAGCGCGTTTCGATTGGGATAGTTCTCAAAGGTGAAACGACCTCGAAAAACGTTGGCGTCAACCGCGGTGTTGTTATTCACAATCGTGGTGTGACACAAATCGATGCGACTAAGCGAGTCTATTTCGATTCCAATGGAATCAAGAGTGATCCAGCTGAAGCCAAGTGTACGACCGATTCTACGATTGATAGTATCCAGGCAAAGTCGCAGATGGTTCAACGAATGGCCTGGAAACGGGCTGGCAAGACGCAAGATCGTGCTAATTCGATCGCTTCCCGACATGCTGAAA
>CAZXJC010000767.1:0-5237 GCA_964640885.1 uncultured Pirellulaceae bacterium
CAGAGAAAGAGATTGATGGCCAGTATCGCAAGGAAATAAAGCGCGTCGGAAAGGGTTCGTGGCCAGGTGAACTGGGGATGGCCTATGCACCATTTAACCACCAGGTCGGTTGGGCACAGGGGAATGAGGCAACGACCCAACAGAAACCAAATCCACTGGCAGCCAGTATCAAGCTGAATTTACCGCAGGAGGTCTTGGAGAGTCGCTTGGCCCTGTTGCGGTCAATTGATCGGTTTAAACGACAGTACACGACGACCGAGACCATGGATGCAGTCGATAAGTTTACAGCCCAGGCAATGAACTTGATTCTTGGCACAGGAGCAGAGGCATTTGATTACAAGAAAGAAGATCCAAAGCTGATCGAGCGATATGATACCAGTAAAATTCGGATCGGGCACAAGGCCTTTCGTCCCTCTACGCTGGGGAAACAAATGTTGGTTGCACGCCGCTTGTGCGAAGCAGGTTGCGGCTTCGTGACCGTTCACAGTGCAGGCTGGGACATGCACGCGGACGGTAATAATCCTGACATGGGTCGCGGAATGGAAATGCTGGGGCGCAGTCTCGATCAGGCAGTTTCTGTTTTCCTGGAAGATGTCCAACAGCGTGGACTCAGCGAGAAGATCTTACTAGTCATTACTGGGGACTTTGGTCGCACTCCGAGGGTGAATAAAAGAGGGGGGCGTGACCACTGGGCTAAGCTTGGTACCCTGGCATTTGCCGGAGGGGGTTTACGCATGGGACAGGTAATTGGCCAGTCGGCACCCAAAGCGGATATTCCCGGTACGACGCCAATTTCTACACCCGAAATGATGGCCACTGTGATGCACACCCTATTTGATGTTGGAGAAATGCGTCTCCAGCCAGGTTTGCCACCACGGGTTTCCCAGCTGGTAGAAAACGGCCAGCCGATTGGGCCCTTATTCTCTTAAGTTGGCTGCACCTGTTAATCTTGTTGCGGTGGCAGTTCTCGCTGGGAATCTCTTTTGTGCACGGGTAAAAGCGGGAATAGTTTTGGGCATCCGCTTGTGGCCCGTTTCTAGAAATGCTATGCCAAATAGTACCAGTTTTGCATCAACGTTGAGGTTTGGGGAGAGTTATGAGGAAAGCAAGAAATCGTTCTGTCATGGTTGTATTGGCAAGCCTGTTGCTGTTTGCCGGTTTAAACTGGGCCCAACAGAAGCAGCCGAAACCAAAGGGTGCGCAAAATAAGCAGGACGCCAGAAATAAGACCACCGGCAAGCCGGCTCCCGCGGAAGATCCGGCGTATCGCAAGTTTGGCATCTATGAAAATACGGCACCCCGGGCAGGGCAAACTGCAGCGATCAAGACGAGCTTGCCATTGCAAATCAAACCAGGCAGTCGAATTGGCCTGGTCGGGAATACACTCCTGGAACGGTCACGATTTTTTGGTCACTTTGAGGCACTTCTACACCAGCGATTTCCAGGACATCAGCTCGTGGTACGTAACCTGGCGTGGGCTGCGGATACTCCCGAGATCCAGGTCCGTCCGGCCAATTTTGCCGACTTGGATCAGCATCTTACGCACGAGAAGATTGACATTATTTTTGCCGCTTACGGTTTCAATGAATCATTTGCGGGTCAGGCTGGTCTGGCTGCCTTCCGAGAAAGCCTTTCCGGATATATCAAGGGCCTGCAAGCAAAGTCGTTTAATGGCAAGACCGGACCACAAATTGTGCTGATCTCGCCGATTGCCAATGAAAACATTACCGGTGTTGCAGCGGCTGACCTGAACAATGAACAAATCAAGACTTACCTGGAGGCCATGCGGGCAGTCGCTAAGGAACGAGGAGTGGGCTTCGTTGACGTTTTTGATGATACGGCAGCTGCCATGGAGAATCCGGGATCGGACCTTACGCTCAATGGCTGTCACTTAAATGAGCAAGGGAATGCAATTTTCGCCAAGTCGCTCTACGAAGGAACATTCTTGGAGACGGCGCCCCAGGTTAACCAGCGCATCAGGAAAGTGGTTACCGATAAGAATCAGCAGTACTTTCGCCGCTACCGCCCGGTCAACACGTTCTATTACACGGGTGGTCGAAACAAGAGTTATGGTTATCTTGATTTTTTGCCGGCCATGCAGAATTTTGACATCATGGTGGATAATCGCAACCGCCAGATTTGGGACCTGGCAGCGGGAAAATCTCCCAGGCCGGGATCGCCAATTGTCAACGATTCTAATCTTCCAGAGCTTCCTCCTACGAAAGAAAGTCGTGGCGCCAACCAGTGGATGACGGCGGCAGATGAACTCAAGGCATTCAAGGTAGATGAGCGCTTCGAGGTCAATCTCTTTGCAGGAGAAGAACAATTCCCTGACATTGCTGCCCCAATTCAAATGCGGTGGGATAGCCGCGGCCGTTTGTGGGTCAGCTGTTCCACCACGTATCCACATGTTTATCCCGGTAATGAACCGAATGACAAGCTAGTGATCCTGGAGGATACCGACGGAGATGGTCGGGCCGACAAGTCGACTGTATTTGCCGACAATTTACATATGCCTCTTTCCTTTGAATTTGGTGATGGAGGTGTTTATGTTTCGGAGATGCCGCATCTGACCTTCATCAAGGATACCGATGGAGATGGTAAGGCCGACATGCGACGACAGTTGCTAACAGGATTTGGAACAGAAGATACTCACCATGCACTGCATGATTTTGCCTGGACGCCCGATGGTGACTTGATCTTTCGCGAATCAATTTTTCACCATTCCCAGGTGGAACCCCCCTCCGGACCAGTCCGGCAGCAAACTAGTGGCTGGTTTCGCTTTCAACCTAAAACCCATCGGCTCACTAGTTTTGGAACGTATCACAGTACAAATCCCTGGGGTGTGACATTCGATGACTGGGGACAACATGTTGCCAGCCATCCGGTTTATGCGGCAGCCTTTCATTCCCTCGATCCGCCTTATCCACAACAGCACCCCAAGCCGGCAGGCCTGCGAGCCTACTCCGGAACTTGCGGTCAAGAGTTTGTCGATTTTCAATCGTTTCCAAAAGAATTGCAGGGGAACTATATCAAGGTCCGCTACAAGCCGACCAATCGCGTGGAAATCCACAAGTGGGTGGAAAACGAGTTTGGTTACGATGAACAGTATGTCTCAGACCTGGTCTTCTCCACCAATCTGAGTTTTATACCAGTCGATATTCGTTTCGGTCCCCGCGGGGCACTTTATGTTTGCGATTGGTACAACCCGATTAAAGGCCATGCCCAGTATTCCTTGCGGGATGAACGAAGGGATCGTCATTCGGGACGTATTTGGCGGATTACAGCTAAGGGTGGGCAATTGCAAGATCCGCCTAAAATAGCCGGTGCCTCGATTGAAAAACTGTTAGACCTGCTCAAGCGACCGGAATATCGATACCGTTACTGGGCTAAGCGCGAGTTGCGAGCGCAAGACCCGGGGACAGTCAAGAAAGCATTGGACCAGTGGGTAACACAATTGGCCCCGCAAGCTGCCCGTTTCCGCCATCACCAGGTTGAAGCCATCTGGATGTACCGCAACATCGATGCTGTGAATACGGCATTGCTACTGGACGTGCTTCGTTGCGACAATCACCACGCTCGGGCGGCGGCTACGCAACAGCTGCGCTACTGGCATTCTCATCTTCCCAATGCAATCGATTTATTACGTAAGGCTGCCAACGACTCCAATGGCATCGTACGCATGGAAGCGGCGATTGCGGCCAGCTATATCGGTACCAGGGAGGCACTTGATGTCCTGCTTGAGACTTATCAGCATCCCCATGAAGCTCACTTGGCCTATGCCATGACCTGTTCGCTGGGGTCACAGGCCCTGCGACGACACTGGGAAGACAACGCCGACTATGACATTACCAAGTTACTTAAACAGGCTCGGCAACGGGGTTCTTTGAAGGAACCGACACCGAGCGCCTCGGAGGCTGAGTTTGATTCCCAGAAAAACCTCAAGGCGGTCACTATTTCGTGTTTACCGGAGCGCATGCGATACACGGTCGACCGCGTTGCTGTCACGGTTGGACAACCGGTTAAGATTGTCTTTACTAACCCGGATGCAACCGACCATAACCTGGTCATCGTCAAGCCCGGGGCCCTGGAGGAAGTCGGCATGGCAGCAAACCAAATGGCCAAAGAACCACGGTTTGCAAATTCAGATTTTATTCCCCGCCAAAAGAAACATTTAATTCTGCAGGCCAGCCGAATGATTGGCCCGACACGTCGCGCGCAGGTCCAAGTACTGCGCTTCATGGCACCCGATAAACCGGGAATCTATCCTTATGTCTGCACCTTTCCCGGACACTGGGTGGTGATGAAGGGTTTGCTGATAGTAGCCGAAGACCTGAAGGACATCCCCTCCATACTGGCCTCCATTAAGCCGACCGTGGTCAAGGAATGGAAGATGAGTGATTTTACCCAACTCAGAACCAACAAGGATGATGAGCAGGCAGTGATGCGTGGCATGCAGGCTTACATGAAAGCCCGCTGTAACCAATGTCACGTGGTGGCTGGCCATGGAGTCAACCTGGGACCGGATCTCACGGATGTGACCAAACGCTTTAAAGGAACGAAGTTGCTACAGCAAATGCTTGATCCGTCGAAAGAGATTAATGAGAAATACCGCCCGTACCAGTTTATTAAAGCAGATGGTCGGGTAGTGGCTGGTGTGATTATTAAAGAGAAGCCGAAGGAATACGAGGTGATCACGAACCTGCTCTTGCCCAATGCGGTCACGCGCGTTGCCAAGAAAGATGTTGACGAAAAAATCGCTTCGAAGGTCTCCCCTATGCCAGCGGGGATGCTCAATGTGTTGACCCGGCAAGAGATTCTTAACCTGATGTCCTTCCTGGAAGCGGGTGGCTACAAGTTGCCCGACCATTTGAAGAAGAAGCATAAGCACGGCCAAAAATAACAAGTCACAAACTTCGCAGAGGGAAATGCCTGGTGAATCATCCGGTCCGTTTTTGCTGGTCCCTGCTTGGTGCCATGGCATTCTTGTCATGTATGGCACCGACTATGCTGTTGGCAAAGGATCCGATCCAACCAGGATTGAGGTTCGAGAAGCAAAACCGAAATCTGCTGCCGCTGGGAAAAGCAGGGGCCTTCGACGAAACGCATGCCAAGTACCCCTGCGTGCTGCGCGTCGGTAAACAGTGGTGGATGTGGTACAACGGCCGCGCTGCAGACTGCTTTACGGGCCAGGTTGGACTGGCGATTAGTGATGACGGGTTCCACTGGAAGAAGGC
>CAZXJC010000768.1:0-3781 GCA_964640885.1 uncultured Pirellulaceae bacterium
ATTTTCCGTGTTAGCCACGAACGTCAAACTAGAATTCGCCTGGCTACTGGCCACAGGCAAATCGAGTGTTGCCGAAGGGAAGTTGGAGACACAAATAAAATCCCCACCATCTCCATAGTAATGCCTCTCCCCGCTAGCTGCGTCAGTCCAAAAACCGCTGCCACCAAATACCCAGGGATAGGGCAACACCTTCCTACTACGGATACTCTGCACCCAATCCTGGGCACGCATAACCTGTTTCTGACCTTTCTTGTCTCGCCATAGCACTGCAATATCAACAACAGTCCCGGTCGCCGGTTCATACTTAGGATCGAACTTAACGGGATGCCCCACTCGCGATCCAATCGCTAACAGCGCTGCGTGAACATAACGGGCCTTCGCGTTGACCGCCACGACTGATTCATGCTCCTTGGTATCTCGTGGGCAGGCAAACATCTCCAGCTGACCTTCTCTCAAGCAGACGACTCCATCCACGACAACCCATTTCCGTTTCGAGTCAATCCAGACATCGTGTTCTTTGGTCAGCTTCACCAACCCCGCAGCATTTTTGCTGATTACCGGGGCCTTTTTTTTGGGTGTAGTCGGCGACGTTTTCGCGGGCTGCTGAGCCAGTACTGCAGCAGGCAGAAATGCCATAACAAGCCCACTGGCCAACACCGTGACCAGGCTAGACAGACCTCGAAAGCTAAGTCTACTCATAACGCGGATGTCCTCTTAAGTCTGTGGTAGCGTAACTGAACCAGATTCATTGTCGCCAGTAACGAGTCAAACGTTACTGGCATTCTATCACATTCACCCTCGGAAAAGTCAGCCTATTCTTCAGCGGGCTGTTTGAGATTCTTCTCTCGGGGCAGTCGCCAAGGGGGTGATTCACTGTTATGATGTGCCAAATCGATAGTCTGAACAGGGACGTTTTGGCATGTTGCGATTCTCTTCAGATTAAGGCATCCTGAACAGATCGACTGGTCTGCAATTGCAGGAAAACCAGCCTGAGACACACCAATTGAGGAAGCACCCTGCCATGTCTGCCACGGTTAATACAACGTCTTCGGCTTCCGGCTCAAAGCTTGGGCCCCACGACTGGAAGTCGTGGCGCAAGCATCTGGATTCGCGCACAGAACCACGCCGTTTAAGCGACCTGTTCGAATTCTCTAATGAGTCCCCGCTGAACTGGGCTCTACCTGCGGATCTCGAGACAGACAGCGTTGAACCCCTGGTCGCCCATTGGAATCGCAGCTTTTCTGGAAAAAGCGCGTCGACTAAACGGAGCACCAAGAAAAGCAAAAAAAACAAGCGAGCAACTACCACAATTGTCAGAGAACTTTCCTGGGTTGATGAACTGGAAAGCTGGCTAACTTCGGTCTCCCAGTCACAGCCTTCCAGTCGTTTTGCTTACGAATGCCTCGCCTGGTGTCACCTGCTTCCGCAATTAGCGAATGAGCTGCCAGCGGCACCGTGGAGCGAATTGCTTGAAGCGATGGTCGAGATTGCTGAAGGATCCCAGCAGCTGTCCGCCTTGGAACACGCCTTACCCCAGACACTGCTCGCTGGCGAATTGGGATTAACCCTCTCTTACCTGTTCCCGGAACTGGAAAGCTGCCAGCAATTGGCTACATCATCGGCTGCTGCCCTCTCGACCGGACTACTCGAGCTACTTGATGGCGAAGGCCTGCCGCACGTGTCCGACATACCGGTTTTCCGCGCACTGATCGCTTCCTGGACACGCTGTGAGTTCATGTCCGTGGCGATAGATGCGGATTTCTTCAGTAGGGAAGCACGCGGGCAATTCGAATGGGCAGTGCGACAGGCAATCAGTCTAACCCGCAAGAACCATAGCCAGCTTTTCACACCCATCAACCAAGAGGACTCCTGGGCTGTCTGCTGTGAAGCTGCCCTGCAGGTGGCCGGTGACGACGTCGACTGGTTCTTGGCCTCACAAACCATTCTAACTTCAAAACAAAAATCCCAGCACCGCAACAGGTATGAACACCTGGGACAAGGAAACTTGCCGGCGCCGGCAATCCACTCGACTTGGTCTGAATTCTCGGTAATGCGCAATAACTGGCGCAAATCTTCACACCAGTTGGCCATTGGGCACGACCAGCCAATCATGAGTACAGAATTACTCCAGCGAGGACAAACGCTTTGGCAGGGAGACTGGATGACGTCGATTACCGTCGATGGCGATCCTGTCGTCTTCGATGACGAATGGGATGTGACCTGCTGGTTTTCGGATGACGATGCCGACTATCTCGAGTTGGAAAACAACTTGGGAGCCCATGGACGACTGCAACGACAAATCCTACTGGGCCGCAAGGATTCATTCCTCTTCCAGGCCGACATTATCCTGGGAGCTCAAACAGCACGGATCGAGTATCAAGCCAGCCTCCCGCTGACCCCAGAAACCAGCTTTCAGGCAGCCGAGCAAACACATGAAGGAGTTTTAACCTCTGAGGGCCACCAGGCCCTCGTCTTACCACTTGCCTGTCCGGAATGGCGTACCGAATCGAGTCCAGGCCGTTTGCAACAGATCGACTCGACACTGAACTACCGAATCGACGTGAGTGCCCGAAATCTCTACGCCCCGTTATTCGTTGACCTATCACGTTCCGGCTCAGAAAAGCCGTATACGTGGAGGCGATTAACCGTTGCCGAATTGTTAGACATTCAATCGCCCGAGGTCGCTGTCGGCTATCGAATCCAGGTCGGGTCACGCCAATGGTGTCTCTACCGTTCCCTGGATCCACCAACAAATCGCACCTTCTTTGGACAAAACCTGACCAGCGAATTCATCTTCGGTCGCTTTACTCGAAGCGGCAAGTTGAAAGAACTTCTTGAGATCGAATAAAGCCCTTCGAGGCAAGTTATCGAGATGATCGATCTTCAACAACAACTGGCCACTAACCTCAAAGGCGTCCAGCAACGCATCGAGGCTGCTGCCCTGCGCAGCGGTCGCAACAGCCAGGATGTTCAGCTAATCGCTGTTTGCAAGTATGTCACCAGCGACATTACCTCCGCCCTCGTTTCTGCCGGATGCCAGCAGGTTGGCGAAAATCGGCCACAACAACTTTGGGACAAGCGCGAGGCACTGGCCGATCTCTCCATCGACTGGCACATGATCGGCCATTTGCAAAGAAACAAGGTACAACGCACCGTCAAATCCTTAACGATGCTTCATGCGGGCGATAGCATTCGCTTGCTACGAGCCGTTCATGAAGCAGTCGTCGGCCACCAAGAGCGTTTGCCTGTCTTACTTCAAATCAACGTTTCTGGTGAAGCCAGCAAACATGGATTTGCCCCTGAGGAAATTGCCCCTCACTTGGAAGAAATTTCACTGCTTGAGGGCCTGAGTATTCGCGGTTTAATGACCATGGCTACGCTCGGAGCCAACGAGGATGACACTCGCCGGGACTTCGAACAACTCAGAAGGCTGCGGGACAAGTTAAAAACAGACTGTCCTGACACGATTCAACTGGACGAACTCTCCATGGGTATGAGTGGTGACTTTGAGCTGGCCATTGAGGAGGGCGCCACACTTGTCCGTGTCGGTTCTGCTTTATTCGAGGGCATTTCGACTGATTAAATTTGATCGACCACGAACAAATGCCATGTCCCAACACCAACCCCGCCTTAGTCCAGCAAGGCCTACTGACTAAGCCACTTGCTGCTGCAAGAAAGACTTAGCCGCCACTAACTGTTTCCAAGAATCTGGTCCCGGCGCCATTTCTAAGAGGAAGGGACCTCGGTAGTCCAACTGCCGCAAGTGCTCCAAGTTGATTCG
>CAZXJC010000769.1:0-4191 GCA_964640885.1 uncultured Pirellulaceae bacterium
AAAAAATACTAACGTAGAGAAAGTAAAGGATGAATTGAGCAAGCTCTTTTGATGGGACCAGCACACCTGGATCGGACGTCCACTCAACTGTAGCAGGCACAAGTTTTGAAATGAATCCATCGCTATAGCCCGCCAGTCTCACAATCAGGATCACGATAAAGGCCAGGGCCAGTTGGGCGGCCGGGCCGGCAGCTGAAATTGCCACCTGTTGTCCAGGTTTGAGCTGGCTACCATAACCGACAGCCTGATATGAATCCGGAATGGCCAAGCCACCAAAATGGTAAAGGACAATATGCGAGTTGATTCTGTAGTAGCGAAAGCAGAGCGCATGCCCGAGTTCATGAACCACAACGGAAATAAAGATCGCCGATATCCACAGCAATAGTAAAACAAAGTCCTGTATAACCAACTGAAGTCCACGCAGCGCGGCGATAGCCCAAAAAAGAGGATGAATGCGGATTCGACTTCCCAACAACTGAAAATTCCAGTCCCAATCGGTCCTGGCTGGCTCACCTAGCAACATAGTCAACGCCTCAACCCTAGAAAACTCTGAGGGAACTTAAAACAACGTCCTGTCGATCATTTAGCCCGCTGAAACGGACAAACTCCTGACCATCATACCAAACCGGCTGTTAGGCCGCTTGTTGCTGGCCAGGCTGATCCAGCAACTTCTCCAAGATAAAGTCAGCAGCTCGACGAGTCGCTCCTGGGTGAGCGAATTGCTCACTGAGTTCACGTAACCGGCTAACACTCGACTGGTACAATTGTTCGTCGGTCAACCAGCCGACCACATCCTCGGCTAATTGCTGGGACCGGTCTTGGCAAGTCAGGTATTCCGGAAATGGCAGAACTTCCTCTACCGTAGCACTTGCCTCGGGTGCGCGCGTATCCTGGAACGGTCTTTCCACGGCCATTAAGTTAACCAACGTGATGTAATTCACGTTGGCCAGCCAGCGGCCCACCACGTAGGTAACCTTTCCCACGCGATAGAGAATTGCGCTGGGGGTTTTGTAATACATCAGTTCTAGGGAGACAGACCCTGAGCAGGCCAGGCAACAGTAGGATTGCTGAATTAATTCCTGGGTGCGGCCTGCATAAATTTCCAGGTCTAAGCCAGACTCTCGCACCACTTGGCGAGCTAAGTCTGCTTGCTCCTTATTCAAACTAGCAATGGCAAAACGAACTCCAGGAACCTCTTGAGCGACCAGTTCTGCTGCCTTTAACAACCCGGGCAGCTGCCCTGTAACTTCTTGTTTGCGAGATCCTGGCAGGATCGTTACCAGGCGGCGACTGTCGCTGGCAACTTGTTCCATGAAGTCACCATCCAGAGACTGTTCTGCTAACTGGTCAAAGTAGGGGTGTCCCACATAGGTGGCCGGGCAACCTCGCTGTTGATACCAGTCTGCTTCGAACGGCAGCTTGCAGAGCGCATAATCAACCAGTCGTCGCATCTTGCGAATCCGCCAGCCAGCCCAAGCCCAGATCTGTGGCACACCATAATAGAAGACGGGAATATCGTGTTTCCTGGCCTGCCGTGCAATCCACCAATTCATTCCCGGGTAGTCAATTAAAACAACCGCATCGACTGAATTCTCGGCAAAGTATCGATTGGCACGACGGATCAAGGAGAAGAAAGTTCGAATATTCCAAATCACCCGAGCCAGTAACATGACTGCCAGGCGAGTCAAATCAAACTGGAGTTCGAAACCGGCTTCGGCCATCCGCGGGCCGCCATAACCGACGCATTGCACATCCGGGTACTTGTCCTGCAAAGCGCGAATCAGATTTGCCCCATGCAAATCTCCACTCGGTTCACCAACGGAAAAAAATATTCTCATCGTTCGTCACAACATTCCTGTCGCTTTGTGGATCTAATGCGCGCTAGAATTATGACGAATCACCAGTTTCTGCAAAAGATCAGTTTACGCTTGCTACCTGAGCAAGAAAAAAACGAGGCCTCTTTCTCATGAGACCTCGTTTCTATTTCTAAGTTACTGAACGATTTCGTTCAGAACCCTACTTTTTCTTTTTCGCGCCTACTTTAAAACCCTTGGCAAACGCGGCATCAGCAAAGACCAAAGCGACTTTGTCGTCAGCTTTAGACACTTTACCCTTACATCCCGGGCAACAGAAAGCAACGTCTTTGCCTTCGATCTTGACCGTTTGGGCTGCATTCAAAGGTCGTCCCGTGAGGGCACATTTGACTGCCTTGGCTTGCTTGGTAGCGTACAGTTGGAAATTTGCTTTGGCAGCAAACTTCGCCGTGTCTTTCTTGAAAGCGGCGGGACAACCAGCACAACAAAGGTAGACCTTGCCACCCTTGTAGGCGACGGACGATCCATCAATGTCCTTGGCGGGCTTACCGGAAACCAAGCACTTGACTCCCTTCAAATTGACTTTCTTGCTGTCTGCCTTTTCGGCTACGACAACACCTGTGACCAGCAGGGCCACGACTGCTAACATTGCAATTGCGCGATTTTTCATAAGACTCTTTTCCTTAAAACAAACGGAAAACTTAAATTGTATTGCTGCAAGCGGAAATGATACGATCTATCAAACTTTATCTATGCCTATACGATAGTCTAATTATCAGGCCTTTACCAATGGCGAGTCAACAAAAAGCGGCCGAGAATAGAGAAAAAAACACAATTCCTTGGACTTAAGGGAGAGAAGCAAAGAGAGGGTGACCCAAAACTATTGTCGGATACGGAATCAAATTGCTAGATAGTACAATAGCTCAAAACCGTTACACTGAAACTAGTTCCAACTAGCAAACTCCCTTCTCAACTAACCACCAATTCCCCCGCAGGGGCCTTCAATGTTGCAAAAACGCTTGCTCCTGTGGCTGATCGTCTCGTCACTGCTGGCACTCATTTGGCCCCATTTAACATGGCTAGGCAGTGCCACCTGGGACCCTTTTTTGACACTGGCCGATAAGTATCCCCTCTGGGGTCTTATTATCTTGACCATGTTAAGCATCGGCTGGATGCTTCCCAAAGCAGAAGTGAACCAGGTATTACGTCGTTGGCCCACTGTGCTGGGAGGAGTCTCGCTCCAGTATCTCAGTATGCCACTGCTAGCGTTTGTCTGTGTACTCGTTAGTGGAATCGAAGGTCCCTTAATGATCGGCATCATTGTTGTCGGCTGTGTGCCGGGTGCCATGGCCTCCAACGTTCTGACATTGAATGCGAAAGGGAATCCAAGTTATTCCGTCAGTTTAACAGCCACTGCCACCTTGATTTCCCCGCTGGCTGTCCCGCTGGCACTGAGCACAATCGCCTGGTTGCTAGGAGATCCGAGCGAAGGGGAAGAACTCAGCAAACTGGCAGATCGGGCGATTTACTGGAAGTCGGCTCAGGCACTGTTGTATCGGGTAGTTTGCCCGGTGATCGTCGGCCATTTGCTGGGACGGATTTTTCACCGCTGGGAAAAACAGTCACAGAAAGTCTTTCCTGAAGTTGCCAACTTGGCAATTCTGCTTATCATTGCTGCCGTTGTTGCCAAGAACCGACAGAACCTTGATCACTTGCCAGTCATCATTTTCTGCCTGCTGCTGGTTCTCAACCTGGGCGGTTACCTGTCGGGATATTTTGGTGGCAGCCTGATGCGGCTACCGGAGCCGATGAAACGGGCTCTCACCTTGGAAGTAGGCATGCAGAATGCTGGACTGGGTACAGTACTGGCAGCTGATCTCTTTGGGGCCGAAGCTGCCATCGCACCGGCCTGTTACACGTTCGGCTGCATGTTAACCGGGACGGTACTGGCACGTTACTGGTCCACGCACGGTACGGAAACGGCAAGCGAGGACGAAACCGTGGCAGCAGACAAGTCCTGAAGTCCCCTGGCTGTTTAGTGGTCCATCAGGACGACGGCCGGATCTTGGCGAATCGCCAGTAGCGTGGGCAAGTAACTTGCCATAGCTGCCAGCAGGGGAGCTCCCAATACGGTCGCTAACAGAATTCCCGTGGCTGGTTGAAAATGCGCCAGGGAACCATCGAACAAAGAAGTTTGGGCCAGCTGAATAGCAAAGAAAGACCCCACCGCAGATCCAACGAGCCCACCCAGCACTCCGATCAGCACGGCCTTTCCGAGAAACAGCACAATAATGTGGTTGGTATTTCTTCCCAGTGCTCTGAGCAGGCCAATCTCAGCGCGGCGTTCACGAACATTGGACCAGGCCAGCAAACCAAT
>CAZXJC010000770.1:0-3182 GCA_964640885.1 uncultured Pirellulaceae bacterium
CGCCCAGTGCTGTAACACGGATGGTCGACATGGGAGTTCCTGGATACCTGGTCGCCAGTAGTGTGATTGGCGTCATGGCCCAGCGGCTGGTGCGCGTTAATTGTGGACGTTGCAAGCAGCCGTACACCCCGAAAGATGATGTGCTGGAAGAATTCGGGATTACACCAGAAATGGCCGCCAAAGCCACCTTTATTAAGGGAAAAGGCTGCTCTTACTGCAATCACAGTGGCTATCGAGGTCGCCTGGGACTGTTTGAAATGATGATGATCACTAGCAAAATCCGCGAGATGATCTTCAAACAAGAATCGGCCCCGAACATTCGCAAAGTTGCCATGAGCCAGGGAATGGGAACATTGTTCCGGGACGGAGTCCAAAAGATCATGGAGGGGACCACAACGTTCGACGAAGTCTATCGGGTTGCCAAACGGACCGAACAGGACGCAGTTTGAACAATCGTTTAAGAATTGAAGCCCCCCCACGTAACTAGTACCTTTAGGGGGACATTCTTTTGGACAAGCGCCAGCTCTGTGGCGAATCCAAATTCACTTTCTGCAGTTTCCCCGAGAAATTAGGCCAACCAACTGCTGGCCAGCGCGACACTTTGATTTCAACATTACCCCTCCTATTAGGGGGAGAATCGATTTGTCAGGGGATCTCGCAATGGAAGGGCGACTTGAGAACTTGTTTTATGTAGGAAATAATCTGTTTATTGGGGGAGGAAACGGGTTTTGAATTAGGTAACCAGTGGGGTTGTCCGAGGGTTTGGGCAAACGTGCCGTTTGTCCTTTGTCTCCCCCTGTTTCTGACTTCTGTTTACTTTTCTCGAGTCCTATTAAAAACGTTACGAATACATGGCCACTATTCTCATCGACAAACTGCTTGCTGCTTGCGTGAAACAAGGGGCGAGTGACATTCATATCACGGTGGGCCAGCCCCCCGTCTTCCGCTTACATGGTCGCATGCGCAAGCTAGAGACCAAGGTTTTGGAATCCGAAGACACGGTTGCCTTAATGAAGAGTATTGCACCGGAACGCTGCCAGCGAGAGTTGCAAGAAGCGGGTACCACGGACTTCGGTTTTGCTTTTGAAGACAAGGGACGCTTTCGCGTTTCAATTTTCAAGCAGCGTGGCAACATCGGAATGGTGTTGCGACTGATACCGAACGACAAGATGGATCCAGAAGACCTTTTTGGTCCTGGTTTAAAAGAGGTGATTACGAGTCTGGTCTTGCGTCCTCGGGGCCTCTTCCTTGTTACCGGCCCAACCGGGTCCGGAAAGAGTACTACGCTGGCAAGCTTAGTCGACTTTATCAACAAGAACGTCGATCACCACATCATCACGATTGAAGATCCGATCGAGTTTTACCACGAGCACATCAAGTCAACGATCAATCAACGCGAGATTGGAGTAGATGTGCCCTCGTTTTCGGAAGCCATTAGACGAGCACTACGACAAGATCCGGACGTCATTCTGGTTGGTGAAATGCGTGACTTAGAGACGATTGAAGCAGCGATTACTGCGGCAGAAACGGGCCATGTCGTTTTCGGTACCCTTCACACCAACAGTGCAACGGGAACGGTCAACCGAATCATTGACGCCTTTCCTGGCAATTTACAGGAACAGATTCGCACCCAGTTATCGACAACGATCATTGGCGTGCTTTCTCAAACCCTGCTGCCGAAAATCGGCGGTGGTCGGGTAGCGGCCTACGAGACCCTGGTCGTCACACCTGGTATCGCCAACTTAATCCGAGAAAACAAGACGTTCCGAATTCCCTCGGCAATTCAAACCGGTGCCAAACACGGTATGAAATTAATGGATGATGCACTTTTCGAACTCTGGCGCGACGGAAAAACAACTCGGGAAGACGTTTTGAGTCGAGCACATTCAGTCGACGAATTAGCAAAACGAATTGTCAGCTATGAGCAGGAGGTAACCAGTGACAGTGCTCTTTCGGAAGCTTGAAAAACCAGTCGCTTTTCTTTGTTTAACAATTCATTTTTTTCGAGCGGGCCGGGAAACATCTTTCCTGGGACGCCATGCTAACAGGAAGTAGCTAATATGCCGTTACGTCAACTCGGTCAAATTCTCGTCGACATGGGTTTCATCGACGACGACCAACTCGTTCTGTCGCTGGAAGAGCAACGGCAGCGCCCAGGTGAAATGCTAGGGCATGTTGCTGAAGAGTTAGGCCTGATCACCGACGTTCAATTATCGCAAGCATTAGCCGAGCAAATGGATTTGCAGGTTATCGAGCTGGGTGACGTCAAGATATCACCAGAGATCCTTGAGCTTCTCACGGAAACCATGGCTCAACTCTATCGCGTGATTCCCATTCACTTGGAAAACGAACGAATCACGCTGGCCACCAGTGAACCTCAAAACATTACTGTTCAAGATGAACTCCGTACGTTCCTGGGCCTCGACGTGCAATTGGTGGTCGCCACGGACCGTGAAATCACCCAGCGACTAGAACAACATTACGATTCGGATCGGGACAGTATTGAAAAGATCGTTCAGGACCTCGAAGAAGATCTTGATCTCAAGCAGCAGGCAGAGTTGCTGGCTGGCGAAGGTCCTGTCGACCTGACTGGTGCCGAAGCTCTTGCCGACAGTGCACCCGTCCGCAAATTGCTGAACATGGTTCTACTACTGGCCATCAAGGACCACGCCAGTGACATTCACTTCGAGCCTTTCGAAGATGAATTCCGTATTCGCATCAAGGCGGATGGCGTTCTCTACGAAATGGTCCCACCCCCTCGGCATTTAGCCTTTGCAATTACGACGCGTATCAAGGTTATGAGCAACCTTGACATCGCGGAACGACGGATGCCCCAGGACGGTCGAATTGAACTTACTGTTGGTGGGCATCCAATTGATTTACGAGTCAGCGTACTACCCACGATGTTTGGCGAAAGCGTCGTATTACGAATTTTGGACCGCAGTGTTGTTTCGCTGGATCTCAACAAGGTCGGCATGGATGCCCCCACGATGAAACTGTTTCGGGAAATCATCTACAAGCCCAACGGAATTGTACTGGTCACCGGGCCCACGGGTTCTGGAAAAACAACGACTTTGTATTCCGCCTTAAGTGAGCTCAACACGGTTGAAGACAAGTTGATCACGACCGAAGACCCGGTGGAATACGACATTGACGGCATCATTCAAATACCAGTCGACCCA
>CAZXJC010000771.1:0-7907 GCA_964640885.1 uncultured Pirellulaceae bacterium
ACAGACGTCGCCGATGGCTCCGTTGCCCGAAGATGGTGTTCCCGAACTGGTCGCAATCGATAACGACTTGCCAAAATTAGAGACCATTCCGAATAAAACCAGCAATACAGACAAAGAAACATCCAAGAACGCTTCGCTCGCAGAAGCGCCCACGCCGGAAGAGTTGCTAGCAGAAGAAGCACCGGCAGAAGAAGCTCCGGCAGAAGAAGCGACTATCGCACCGCTGGTTCCCTCCTTGCCCATCGTCAAGCAAGTCGTCGAACCGGCCACCATTGCACCGACCAACGATGAACTTGTCCCACTCCCAGCCACCGAAACAACGCAGCGAACACCGGCATCATCGAACACTCCGACGGAAGGAGACCTTCAAATTGCCCGCTCGATACTCGAAAACTTTAAGCAGCTTAAAGCAGCGGGTGACTTACATCATTTCTCTATTTACCTGCGTGTCATTAATGGCACCGCTGAGTTGAGTGGTGAATTAATCTCTGAGGTTCAGCACGGCCTTTTGCTTCGTGCCGTTCGTTCAGTGGAGGGAGTTGAGGGCATAAAGGACTTGCTGGTGATCAAGACCACCGAGGTCGAATCAGATACTCAGCCAGCCACTCCAGTTATCAACGAGCCGATCCTGGAACGCCCCATGCCTCAATTACCAGCGATTGCCCCCAAGCAAGCGTTACCAACGCTTTCCGAACCGCCACCGACAGAGGCTGCTGCCCCCGTGTTAGAAGCACCTCTTGAAGTGACTCCCAAAGCGATACCTGCAGTTCCCGCAGTAAGCGAGCAGCTCAAGGTGACAGAGCAGAGCAAGCCCGAGGCAACTGAGGGGCCGGTAAAAGTTCGTATCGAGTTGCCCAACCCGGTTGAGGAAGACTTGCTGAAAATCAAGTAGCAGGGCAACTGTCGTAGACGTTAATCTGTCGCAAGACTTCGATTAGAACTGACGAAAATACCGTTTCGTGTCAGTTGTCGGCTCAAGAGCGAACCAGTAGGTCTCGGATGCTCGATCGATTTTAATGCTCAATGGATCTCGTCCGATCAGGCGCATGAACAGCCCGATCGGTGTCATACATCCATAATAGATAAGGGCCAGCATCACATGGCTGACAACCCAGCCAATCGGAAAAGCGGCAAACATCCAGCCCAGCAGCAGTGGTCTGATTGCTTTCGGTTTCAGCAAACCGACCAGCGAAATCGCCAACGTCACTCCCCAAATCGTCCAAGCCACAGTGGGAAGTCCTAGCTTATCCCAGCAGATCAAACCGACCAGCAGCGCAAAGGCAGGCAACCAGATGCCTGCGAACTGTCGCATCTCGCGATCTGAAAAGTCAGTTCGTACTTCAATCAGTCCCATTTCAAAACACCTTGCCGGTCTGGCAGTCCCCTAATCCAGATTAAATTGACTTAAATAGCTGTCGATTTCATGTTCTTGAGCGTTTGGCTGCTGGTCCTTAAGTAACACGCAGTGTTCCATAACCAGGACGTCCATGTTAGTTGCCATGAAGCAACGGTATGCATCTTCTGGCGTACAGACGATCGGTTCTCCACGGACGTTAAAACTCGTGTTGATAACCATCGGACATCCGGTCAACTGGTAGAATTTCGCAAGCAAGCCGTGAAAGCGGGGAGCTCGCTGGGCATCAACGGTTTGCACTCTGGCCGAATAGTCGACATGGGTAATTGCCGGCACTTCGGAGCGAATTTCTTTAAGCTTGTCGAGTCCCCGCATGGCTTCCTCATCCTCAGCGCGGCCAACACGTTTCTCGTTTCGCACCGGCGCTACCAGCAGCATGTATGGGCTAGCCTGGCCAGCTTCCATTTCAAAGAATTCGCTGGCTGCCTCTTCCAGTACGGCTGGCGCAAACGGTCGAAATGATTCGCGAAACTTAATTTTAAGGTTCATCACTGACTGCATCTTGCGACTGCGGGCATCCCCCAGGATGCTCCGTGCCCCCAGGGCTCGAGGGCCGAATTCCATGCGATCCTGCATCCAACCGACCACTTTCTCTTCACCCAGCAGTTGGGCCACGCGTTCCTCCAGGGCATCCCAATCCTGGTGAGTTTCGTAAACCGCTCCCTGTTGATCCAGGAACTGTTGAATCTGATCATCGGTAAAGGATGGGCCCAGCAGGGAGCCCCGTTGGTTATCGATACTGGTCGCGGTGCGCGGGTTATCTAGCAACTGGTGCCAAATGAAAGAAGTCACACCGAGCGCACCTCCTGCATCCCCAGCAGCGGGCTGGATCCAGACTTCTTCGAACGGGCCTTCTCTCAAAATGCGCCCGTTACCAACGCAATTAAGTGCCACGCCACCGGCCAGGCAAAGTTGATTCAACCCCGTCACTTGCCGGACATGGGCGACCATTTTTAGCATGACTTCCTCGGTAACCTTTTGCACCGAGGCGGCCACATCCATTTCTCGTTCGGTCAATGGTCCTTCCATGGTTCGTGGAGGACCGCCAAAGAGACGATGAAACTTGCTGTTGGTCATCGTCAGACCCTGGCAATAATTAAAATAGGACATATCGAGGCGGAAGGAGCCATCTTCTTTTATGTCGAGCAGATGTTCCCGGATCACATCGGCGTAACGAGGTTCGCCGTAGGGGGCCAGACCCATCAGCTTGTATTCACCGGAATTCACTCGAAAGCCACAGAAGTAGGTAAAGGCTGAATAAAGAAGTCCCAGGGAATGGGGAAATCTCAGTTCATGCGTCAATTCCACCTGGTTGCCACGTCCAACTCCACAGGAGACCGTGGTCCATTCACCGACACCATCGATTGTCAGGATCGCAGCTTCGTCAAATGGTGACGGGTAGAAGGCGCTGGCCGCATGTGATTCATGGTGTTCGGTAAAGACCACGCGGCGTCCGTACTGGTTGTTAAGCCCCTTGCGAATTTCCCTTGGCAAATGAAGCTTCTGCTTCAACCACAAGGGCATCGCCTTTAAAAATGAGCGAAAGCCAGCCGGGGCATAAGCCAAGTAGGTCTCCAGCAGCCGTTCAAACTTCAGCAAGGGCTTATCGTAGAAACCGACGTAATCCAAATCAGCAGGTGTCAGGCCAGCGTGCCCCAGGCAATATTCAATGGCCTGGGTCGGGAACTCGTAATCATGTTTCTTGCGAGTGAAACGTTCCTCCTGCGCAGCTGCCACCACCTCGCCGTCAACAAGCAGAGCGGCGGCGGAGTCATGGTAGAAGGCAGAGATTCCGAGAATTGCGGTCATCGTCAAACTCGACAGGCGTTGGCAATAGGGCTCTGTGAAAGCTGAGAATCCAACTGGCAGTCAACACGCTCACTACCGTCTGGACCATCAATTCTATCATCGGTCCCAGGGAAGCAGGCTGTCCAGTGACTTGCCGGCAAGAGGCGGCAAAATAGACGTATTCCGGGAGCATTCTAGCGATTAACCGGTACTTTCGCCCCCGCGACAACCGGTCCTTGTGGACTTTTCAATACCGTGGGATCGTCAAGGTAAGAATGGCGGGTTCGCAGAAAACGTATGCCCCGGTAGAAGCAATAGGCTAACCCTAAGCAACTGACTATCAGCAGCATGTGCGAGCAGGCAAAGAGAAGCATGGCTCCCATAGCGTAAATCCACCAAGCAAAGATGATGTAAATAATCATCTGAAAAAAAACAACCGCAACTTGCACCCATTCAATAAGGTTTTCCATCGGTATCCTCTATCTAATACTCTGCCAAGCTGCCTTGAAAACTTTAGCTTGCTCCTAACGCGGCAAACTTGCAGCAAAGAAGTCAAGGCTCCCTTACCGAGTAAAAGGGTTGGCCTTAACACGAATTTTCCAACACTGCGGCAATCCAGCAGGTGGTCGCCGAAAATTGCCGCAAAACGGCAGAACATCCCGGCTTTTAAGCAGCGGGCGAGATTCGCCAAATGTATCCCAGCAGGCGCTGCTTGATAAATTGTTGTAGGACCGGGCCATTGCGTCGGCCGACCATCACGTACAACAAGTCATCTTGCTGCCAGGCGCCAACGGTGAGTGCGCCGGTTCCCATCAGTTTCTGCATAGCAACTGGCGGTAATTGATACGACTGGCGCGAGTGAAAGACGAACAACAACAAGCGATCTGTTTTCAACGAAGAGAGATCATAAACCACGGCACGCGGATCGATTTCCGTCTTCAGACGCGACCATCTCTGGGGTTGTGGTAACACGTAGGAGTCGATGGGATACGTTGATGGTTTCTGCTTGAGATCACGATTCCAGTTATGATCGGCAGACATCACTCGCTCTGTCCAAGTCGCTGCCTGGCCAGCAAGCAAGTCAGGAGAGACGGGTTCCGATGGCTTAAACTGTCGCCAGACAGCCGCCACTATCAGCAAACTCGCAGCCAGGGCCAACCACCGCAATGCTTGAGAAAATCGTCGTTCTTCAGTGACCTCCACAACAACAGGCTCACTTTGCCGATCTTCACCTGGACCGACGGTCTCAACACATTCGCCAACCGGTAATCCGTCAGAAGCCACCGCTTCGATAATTGCTTCTTGCAAGCGTTCCCGCAAACCTGTTGGTACGGAGACGTCAGCAAACACCTCGGTCAACTGTTGATCGAGCGCCTGCGATTTCTCAAACTGTGCTTGCAGGATATCGTCTTCAAGCAACTGGTCACGTAACGCCTGATCTTCTGCAGGAGACTCGTCCAATTGACCAGGCCGATAACCTTCCAACGCGTCGTATATTTTTTCTGCATCCATCACGATACCAACTTCCTAAAAGTAGTTGCCTTACTTAAATCTCTCTTCTGGTCAGGATCATTCTCTCATCTGAGCTACCGTACCACCGCTACTCACCAACTTGTAACGCAACTGTCGCTTGGCCCGCGCCAAGCGACTCATTACCGTCCCCTTAGCAATCCCCAGTTCACTGGCAATCTCCTTGTAGGAACACTGGTCAAAATAAAACATCACCAGCACAAGTCGAAAATCGTCCGGCAAATCATTTAATGCATTTTGCAGTCGCTCTGAATCAACCTCTAAATCACTAATCTCTTCTGGAATCAACCCGATATCCAACTCCAGGTTCACAGCAGCCGTCGGGACGCGTTTGCGACATCCCTTCAGAAAACAACTCCGCAGCACAGCAAACAACCAGGCCTTGGCACGGGAGGGGTCACGCAACTGATGAACTCGTTGCAGTGCCATCAAAATCGTCTGTTGGGTTAAATCCTCTGCTTCCGCTGCTGTCCCGGAAAGCCGGTAGGAATAACGGTAAACATCGCCGTAATAAGTCTCCGCAAATTGACGCACCACCGCGGCGTTGCTTGGCTGCTGAATCTCACCTGTCGCACTTTGCGCAGCAACCGAACCAGCGACCGTAACATTCTGTACGGCAACTGCCGACAACGACTCCGCTCCCGCCGGTGTACCTTCCACGCGGTCGTCTCCTGACAAGCGACGCTTACGCATTTGCTTTATACTACCTTCTTTCCAGAACCATCCCGGATGAACGTTATTCCCAGATAACCGCAATTTTAACAGAACTCTTCTTCTCAAGGTGCCTTTTCAGAGTTCTTTTCCAGTGCTAATATGAACGTTGAATTGAGTTTGTTTTTTACGGTGACAGATGTAGTCAAGTTCTTTAAAAAACGTTGACTCTGTGCCAGAGGCTCAGTTATGTGTGGACGGGGGGCAACAACTTCTGTCCGAACCGGTTTGTTTTGTTATTTTTTAGGATAGGGTTGAATCATGAAAAAGCTATTTACCATTCTTCTCGTTTGCTCGTTTGCATTCTCGACCGTGACCTTCGTCGGTTGTGGTGGCGATGATGCTGGTAGTGGTGCGGCCACCGACGGTGCTACCGATGACGGTGCTGCAGATGAAACTGAAGACGACGCTACTGACGAAGAGTAAGCTAGTCATTAGGTAGCTGCAGCCGGAAAGGCATTAAGAGCCTTTCCGAAACAGTTATTAACAAAAAGACGGGAGAGGAGCCAAGCAGGTTTCTCTCCCGTTTTTTGTTTTCCAGAGATTTACTGGTAAACAAGGATCACTGGCGTTTTGGACGGGGAACGCGAGAGCCCCCCTTCTTACGACGTTTTTTACGTCCGGGTCGAGTTTCCTCCACGTCATCCATTTTCTCTCCGATCGAATCCCGCAGGACAGTGATCCGATCTCGCAAGCCAGCCGCCTCTTCAAAATCGAGCCGTTCAGCAGCGGCCATCATTTCTTTTTCCAGCGCCTGGACGTACTCAAGTGTAATGGTCTGGGATTCGTCGCTAGCACCGGCCACTCGACTTGCCTGTCGCTGCGCAGCCGCCACCGATTCAATCCCCTTTTGAATCGCCTTATGAATCGATTCGGGAGTGATACCATGTTCTTCTTTATACCGTTGCTGGATAGCCCGGCGACGTTGTGTCTCTTCCTTCGCCTGTTGCATTGAGTTGGTAACCTTGTCGGCATAGAGAATCACCTTAGAGTTCACGTTCCGAGCTGCGCGACCAATGGTTTGAATCAAGGACGTTTCACTGCGCAAGAAACCTTCTTTGTCCGCATCCAGGATGGCCACCAGGGAAACTTCGGGTAAATCCAATCCTTCTCGCAGCAAGTTTACACCAACCAGTGCTTCGAACTTGCCGGCCCGCAATTCATGGAGCAGGTCAACTCGTTCAAAAGCATCCAGTTCGCTGTGCAACCACTTGCATTTAACCCCGTGTTCGACGAGATACGCTGAGAGATCTTCTGCCAACCGCTTGGTGAGGGTCGTTACCAGCACCCGTTCATCAAGAGCAGATCGCTCACGAATCTGTTCGAGCAAATGTGGTACTTGGCCACTGGACGGAACCACGTCAATGACCGGATCCAGCAAACCAGTTGGGCGGATTACCTGTTCCACGATTTCACCACCAGACTTTTCCAGCTCGAATTCACCCGGTGTTGCCGAGACAAAAACAACCTGGTTAACACCCTGCTCCCATTCCTCAAATCGTAGCGGACGGTTATCAAGTGCACTGGGAAGGCGAAAACCATGCTGTACAAGATTCATCTTGCGGCTACGATCCCCTGCATACATGGCTTTTACCTGGGGCACCGTGGCATGCGATTCATCTACAAATAACAGGAAATCGTCGGGATAGTAATCGTAAAGTGTTTCCGGTGGCTGGCCTTCCCGCCGTCCTGACAAGGGGCGACTGTAGTTCTCGATGCCTGGGCAATAGCCAACTTCCTGCATCATCTCGATGTCGAAACGAGTTCGCGCATTGAGTCGCTGAGCCTCCAGCAGCTTACCCTTTTCACGAAAATCTTCCAGTTGCTCTTGTAACTCTTCCTTGATCAGATTGACCGCGCCTTGCACTCGCTCTTCAGGCATTACGAAGTGCCGCGCCGGGTAGACAAACAACTGCTCTTCCACAGAAATTGTCTCCCCGCTAATCGGATTAATGATCGACAGCTTTTCAACTTCATCGCCCCACAACTCAATACGAAATGCATATTCTTCATAGGCTGGCCAGATTTCCACGCAATCCCCGCGCACCCGAAACTTCCCGCGCTCAAAGGTAACATCGTTTCGCTCGTACAGGATATCGACCAACTTCATCAACATCTCATCACGATCCAACTGCTGCCCCTTGGCCACCGCTACCATTAAACGCTTGTAATCTGCTGGCGAACCGAGGCCATAAATACTGGAGACACTGGCTACTACAATCACATCCTCGCGGCTGACCAGCGAACTGGTCGAAGCCAGTCGCAACCGATCAATTTGTTCATTAATTGACGCATCCTTCTCGATATAAATATCCCGTTGCGGAATGTAAGCCTCAGGTTGGTAGTAATCGTAATAACTGACGAAATAATGAACCGCGTTACAGGGAAAGAACTGCTTGAACTCCGAGTACAATTGCGCAGCGAGCGTCTTGTTATGCGAAACCACGAGCGTTGGCTTCTGCAT
>CAZXJC010000772.1:0-5219 GCA_964640885.1 uncultured Pirellulaceae bacterium
TCGCTCAACGCGGTAGGGGAGGGGAGGGTCGGGCGACCCAATGACTCGCGAGGTGGTCGCTGGGATAAATCGATCAACACCATAGGGCCGAACAGCCGTTTCACTCACCGGCCCCACGAATCGCAAGGGAGCATAATCTTCGTGACGATGGAAGTCCCGTTCACCGAGGGGAGCGACCGTCGAAAGTTCAGGATCTTTGGCCGCGAGCGAATAATCATAACGACACAATGTGAACTGCCACTGCTCATCGACAGCCGGTCGACCGCCGGTGCTCAACATGTCTGTCCAGGGGATTTTGCCTTCCACTGACCAGCCCTGGTCCTTGTCTTGTCTCTGGTTCAAACTGCCGCGCAACTTCACCTTCGACTGCAGATGAAAGGCAATCTCTTTAGCATGACGTTCAAAAAGCCCTTTCTCACGACGTGGCACGAACATGTCCATCATGGTGCCAGCAGCACTAACGTGAAATTCATAGTAACCGGAACGATTGGCGGCCGGCTTGAAAAACAACTCGAAAACATCATTGTTCCAGGTTTTACCATCGTGCTCATTAATGTCTGCAAACAAGTCATGATCTTCCAGGTCGGCGAAAAAATAGAGATTCTCACGGTCCCATAACAGGCGAGCTCGCGTGGTAGCCTTTGCCAGAGGAGCCTTCTCTTTAAGCCACGGCAAATAGAACCCTTCGATTACCTGGGCTTTCTGCCAGGCCGCCTCATCCGCCTGACCATCAATAAGGATCGGTCCATCCGCCCAACGGCACTGAAACTGCTTCGTTTCCCGGGCCTGGACTCGTTCCGGTTCAGCGGCCATGGAGAGCGGAGACCAGCAACAACAACTCGTTAGTAGCAGGCCCCCGACCAAGACTCTTGCCGTCAACCGCTTGACACTTTTCAGCTGGGCTACCCAATCGCTCATATGTCCGTCTCCTGGCTACCTGAGATAGTGGTTCAACGGCGAACATTATCTCACAACGGGCAAATTAATCCAGCTAACAGAAGGGGATTCTGACGGTACTGCGAAGGGCTAAACTGGGAAAGCAGTTTCACTCCATCGCCGTTTGTCACGGTGCTGACCGTCGAAACAGCCGATTCGGCTTGACCGTCTATGTTGGGGGGGTAAGCTGGAGGTATTCTTCGTGGATTTAGAACCCGGTCGTCTCGGAGTCAGATCATGAAATTGCCTTCTAAATGGATATACTTTTTGGCCATCTTGCTCTTGGCCACTACGGCGCAAGCGCAAGCTGGCGACTATTTCCTGACTATCGGTGGCGGTTATGCACCAACGGGTAATCAAATTTCGCTGGAAAAGAACGTCCAGCTATTCCAACAGCTAGTCCAGGAACGGTTTCCGGACAATTCCTCTCACACGGTTCTCTTTAGCGACGGCAAGAGTCCAGGTCGGGACCTGCAATACCGCGATCCTAAGCTAGTGATTCCTCCAGTAAACCAGGTCCTCGCCCAAATCTTCGACAAGGAGAGCGACCTGGCCTACCAGTACCGCAGTCACCAGGTAAAAAACGTCTCCGGTGGTGCCAGCCGGAAAAATATCGAACAGTGGTTTCAGCAAACCGGTTCCGGTCTCAAGCCTGGCGATCGCGTCTTTATTTACGTCACGGCGCATGGTGGAGAATCTGATAATCAGCGACAACCGTACAACACCACTCTCTACCTCTGGAACGGTGAGAAGATTAGTGTCACGGAATTCTCTAAACTGCTCGACAAGATACCAGACCCGGTGGATGTCATGACGGTATTGGTTCAGTGTCACTGTGGCGGCTTTGCCGATCTAATTTTCAATCAGGCGGATCCCACCAAGGGGACTTCAAAGGCCTCTCGCTGCGGTTTCTTTGCCACCGTTTACAATCGTCCAGCAGCAGGCTGCACACCGGACATCAACGAAGAAGAGTACCACGAGTACAGCACCTATTTCTGGGAGGCGATTCGGGGCGTCAGCCGAACGGGCAAGCCGATTGGCACTTGCGACTATGACCAGGATGGGGCCGTTTCGTTTTCGGAAGCACATGCCTATGCAGTGCTAACCTCCACGACCATTGACATTTCAGTCTCCACTAGCGACTCGTTCTTAAGAGCTTATGGAAAATCCAAGCCAGGCAACAACGCACCGACATCTTTACTGACATCAGATTCACCCTATACGACACTCCTATCCCGGGCCACGCCGGTCCAGAAGGCAATTCTCAACGGACTCTCCGAACAATTAAAGTTGTCAGCCCAAAATCGTGGCAAGGAAGCGTGGGACCTGGCTCAAAAAGTCACAAACCAGAAAACACAAATTAATCGTGACCTGCGGACGAAAACCAGGGAGCTTACCAATCTTCGTAAAGAACTCCGCAGCCGCTTAACCCGCGACTGGCCAGAACTGAACAATCTCTTTAATCCGGCACTACCTAAACTCTTGAGAGAGCAAAGCCAGCAGATACTGGCATCCGTCGAAAAGCATCCCCGCTATGGTCGCAGTCAGCAATTGCAACAGGAAGTTGATCGACTGCAATCTCAACTGCTTGACCTGGACCGTCGCTGGGCAAAAGCCCAGCGATTGCTCAGGGCGCTGGAAACGGTAGCTTTAGCCGCCAACTTACCCCAGGTAGCGTCTCAAGAAATCCAACAACGTTATGCACAGTTGCTTAAAGCAGAAGCTGGCACTTTTGGTGGCGTCGAAGCCAAGGTTGCCGGCAAGTCACAACCACCTAATTAGCCCTCCCGCCTTCCCACCAACTGTTAATGCCTCGAGGACTTCGGTACTCATGAGAACTGCCGTTCAGCTTACGATCTGCTCACTATTACTGGTCCTGGCGACGACGCATGTCATACAGGGAGCAGAAATCACCGCCGAGCAGCGTAATTTCTTTGAAAGCAAGGTCCGTCCCTTGCTGGCAGCCAAATGCTATGCCTGCCACAGCCAGAAAGCGAAAGCTGTTAAGGGAGGTCTGCTGCTCGACAGCCTGCCAGGGGTTACCAAGGGAGGAGATTCGGGGCCGGTCGTAGTCGCCGGTGAGCCCGAAAAAAGCCTCTTGATTGCAGCTATTCAATACCGTGACACCGAGATGCCGCCCGATGGCAAGCTGGCCGCGTCGCAAATTGCCACACTTGTTAAATGGGTTGAAATGGGAGCACCCTGGCCACAGGAGGGATCTCCAGGATTACGAGCGAGGCCAAGCAGTACGACTGGCAACAGTTGCGACAGGAACACTGGGCCTGGCAGCAAGTCACGCGCCCCGCTTTGCCAGTCGTCAAGGATCCGCAATGGGTTCAAAACCCCATCGACTTTTTTGTCCTCGCCCGCTTAGAGTACGCCGGTCTGCAACCTGCGACTGCAGCCAACAAACGTGACCTGCTGCGCCGGGCCCATCTCGATCTGACTGGCCTGCCGCCAACTCCTGAAGAGATGCGAGCATTCTCTGAAGACCAGCGACCGGACGCTTACCAGCGAGTCATCGACAACCTGCTCTCTCGCCCCCAATACGGCGAACGGTGGGGCCGTCACTGGCTTGATGTTGCACGCTATAGTGACGGCCTGGGCGGGTTCGGCCAGGCGAGACTACCGCACGCTTACCGATATCGGGACTGGACTACGCAATCGCTGAACCGGGACCTGCCTTACGACCAGTTTATCAGTTTGCAAATTGCTGGTCCCACCGAAGTGACCAGCCCGGACGCGCCGGCGACCGGTTTTCTCGCCCTGGGGCCCACCTACAAATCGGATGGCGGAGACCCGGAGAGTAAAGCCCAGGCACAGAGCGAAACATTGGATGACCGTGTCGACACCTTCTCACGGGGCTTTCTAGGATTGACCGTTTCTTGCGCCCGTTGCCACGACCATAAGTTCGACCCCATCCCGACGATCGATTACTACTCGCTGGCAGGCGTATTCAACAACACGCGATCGGCTATCAGCCCGTTCGCACCGGCTGATATTGTCCAGCAGTTCCAAAAATCCCAGCAAACCATCAAGCAACTCGATGCAGCCATCAAGAAGCTCCAGGCCGAATCGACCAAGGGAGGAAAAAAACCAACTCCCCAGCAAAACGAGCAGCTGCAGAAACTACGAGCCCAGTCTACCCAGGCAAAGCAAGCTGCTCCCCCTAAATACCCTGAAATCCACACCCTCGTGGACTCTGGCAGTCGTGACATGCCAGTCGCTTTACGAGGCGACCTTAGGAAACCGGGGCCCGTGGCTCCGCGCCGCTCACTAAGAATCCTCAGTGAAACAGAACCGCAGCCGTTCAAACAGGGAAGCGGACGCCGCGAACTGGCAGCTGCCATTACACGGCCTGACAATCCGCTAACGGCACGGGTGATGGTCAATCGAATCTGGCAACACCATCTGGG
Organism: uncultured Pirellulaceae bacterium; assembly: GCA_964640885.1. GTDB lineage: Bacteria > Planctomycetota > Planctomycetia > Pirellulales > Pirellulaceae > JAZADA01. Next base: position 4,353 of record CAZXJC010000772.1, read on the forward strand.
ACGGGCCCTGGTCCGAACGCCCAGCAACTTTGGAACGCTCGGAGAAGCTCCCACTCACCCTCTCTTACTGGACTGGTTAGCCGCTGAATTTGTCAGCAGTGGCTGGTCCATGAAACAGTTACATCGCACGATCATGCTTTCGGCTACCTACCAGATGAGTAGTCGTTTTAACGAACAGGCTTTTGCTAGTGATGGAGACAATCGCCTCATCTGGAGAATGAACCCGCGCCGGCTAGAAGTGGAAGCCTGGCGAGACAGCTTACTGACGGTAACCGGCGAACTGGACCAGCGGTTCGGTGGCCCCCCCACCGAAAAGCTGCTTAACAGTCGACGGCGCACACTTTACACCGTCATCAGTCGAAACCGTGATCGCTTTGAATCTGATGACTTTTTAAAATTATTTGACTTCCCGGCGCCACGGGCCACCAGTGCAGGTCGCAACACGAGCACCGTGCCCCAGCAGTTTAGATTCATGCTTACCAGCCCGTTCATGGTTAATCGCGCGCGGGCCCTGGCGCAGCGAGTCGAGGCCTCGGCCAACGATAACGCGACACGCATCGACAATGTTTACCAGTTACTTTTCAGTCGTTCGCCATCCACCAGAGAACTCGCCATGGGACTTGATTTCCTGCAACAAGAGACACCATCCAAGGCACCAGCAACCGAGCCCCAGCCGACGACTTCACCGAATGGCGACCTGTTGATTGCTGACTTCGAAGGACAGACCTATGGAGAATGGAAAACGACGGGAGAAGCATTTGGGCCGGGACCTGCCCCGGGCACTTTGCCCGGCCAAATGGCTGTCACCGGATTTCAGGGAAAGGGCCTGGTGAATTCCTACTATCGTGGCGACCGAACCACTGGCAC
>CAZXJC010000773.1:0-5508 GCA_964640885.1 uncultured Pirellulaceae bacterium
ACCAACCCATTGCGGCTTGTCTTCGCCCGGTGTCAACATTACCGAGACATTGTCCGCATCCCCATTGCCAGGATTCGTAACACTCAAAGTAAACATCTGGGTCTGACCGTAAACCATTTCTGAAGGCCCGCGAATCGCGAGTTGCAGCTCCGGTTTCACTACACGAATACCAGCCTGCAATGATCGCGGTCGAACCCACCAGTCAACATTCAGGTCGAACGGTTTATTTTGCTGGGGAACCAGCTTTACCAGCCAGTGTTCCTTAGCCTGCGCTTCCATCTGAGGCATCTTCCAAATCAACACCTGGCTTCCATCAGCAATTTCCTGCCGGCGCAAATCTCCTTGACTCGCATCGCTTTCCTCTAATTGAATCCACTCTGGCAAAACCAGCCGAACGTAGAAATCTTCTAGCGACTCACTGGCATGATTCGCAACATCAATGCGATAAGTCGCTGCCTGTCCAACATGAATTTCGTTGGGTCCTTCTGCTTTCACCAATACGGCCGGCGTCTGGCTGGTCAACAAGGCTGTCCGCGAATCAATTTCGCCCAACCCGTTACGGCCTTCCTGGGCAGGTGAAAGAGAACGTAATCCAGAGCGGCGAGACGTTGCCTTGTCATCACGCAAGGAGGCCTTGATGGAAAGATTCGTCTCTGGCGATGGCTGCAACGATTCAAGACTTTGACTCGTTGGTGGTGGCGTAATGAGCGAAGGCTCTTGCCCGGTCTGCTCAGCAGCAGGCGTCTCCGTCTCAGCTATCGGAAATTCTGTTTCTGATTCAATTCGTGCCGGAGGAGCATAGTCCCGAGTAACCTGATCGCGAGCAGAATCCAGTCGATTAGACAACTGTTGCTTGCGACGTGAACTCGACGAATCCGCATCATCGCTTAATCGTCCCTGTGATACATCCTCTCCGCTCTTGGAAACCAGTACCGATTTAGCCTGCGAAGGAGCCTCTCCAGGATCCTGAGCCTGAACCATCGCAACAATCACCGTACCAATGACAGACAACGATAAAATACCAATCAAAGTCCGATTCATGAAACTGTCCTTCACTAGAGTCGATACAAGTGTCCACTGCCTCTGCGATAACCAACGCCTGCTATTGCAATTGCAGAACTGAAGGCAACGCGCAACATCAACCAGTCTTAAAGACGGTGACTCGTCAACTCTATCGGTTAAAGAACCCTAAACGGTTTAGCCGACTTTTCCATTAAGTAAAACCAGGTAAGATAATGACTCCAGGCAGATCGACAGGGACGATCGCTTAGGGAAACGCTAGCTTTCCAAATCAGCAAAAGGACCGATACGTGTCAGAAACTACCCGCAAAGAGAAACTGATCGAGATGCTAGCAGATGCTCCAGAAGATCTTTTTCTTCGTTATGGTTTAGCGCTGGAATACCATAAGGAAGCGAGTCACGAGGAGAGCTTGCAACTGCTTGCTGAATTAAGGGCTCATGATCCCCCTTATGTCCCTGCCTTTTTCATGGCAGCACAACAACTAGCGCAGCTAGGACGGATCAGCGAAGCGCAAACAGCCGCCCGAGAAGGAATTGACGTGGCTGAATCCCAACAGGATTTACATGCAGCGGGTGAAATGCGCGAGTTTCTTGCTTCGCTCGGAGGTTGAGATCGAGGTAAGCTTAGGCATCGATCAATTGATCTGCTTGTTGGCTACTTTTACAGAGACTAGCAACGCTACAGGATGCGCATCCTGAACTGCCACATCCTCCGGCAGCCGATTCGGTACCACACCCAGGACCACAGCCCTCTTCCAACGCCTCGCTAAACTGCTGAAAACTGACAGCTGCCTGGTAAGCTTGACTCAACTTCTCTGTCAGTGCGGCCAGTTCGGGAGAGACTTCTCCCAGGAAGTAGAAGACCAGCGACTTACCATCAAAGAGCACTTCGGCATCGAGCAACACGTTATCAAAACCATGATCTTCGAGCAACTGAACGCAAGCATCGCAGGCTTGCGTACGATCTTTTTCAAGCCGGACCAGTAGCAGGTCATCCTGGACGGTCATGCGGCGAATCAGCGATCCAGAGCAAGGAAGGTCCAACGGACCATCCACTTCACTGAGCACGCGCCCCGTTTCCAGTCCACGCTGCGTCCGACAGACAACCGGTGTCTGCCGCGGGTAATCGATCGCTTCGAGGCTATGAAAGCTCCCGGTCCATCCCATGACTCCAAATTGCACCCAGTATTGGTTTTGCAATGTTACTCCAGTCTGCTGATTTGTCCGGAAGAGCACAGGGCGGGGCAGGGCAGCAGGTGCACAGCTGCCCGCTCAGGGCATTCTCTTACATATCTTTATTGTGAAGCAATTCAGTGGTATTGCCAAGTTCAGGGAGGGCAGATTCAGTGCCCAAAGCAGCAAAGCAATCCCTCTGGACAGGGGTTGCAGCGTTCTTAAACAACGGGTAAGAAATGAAACGGTTACTACCGAGACCAGGAAAATACTGTCTCGACAGCGGCCGGCAGCCCAGCTAAGAACAGGAAACCACTGCGATGACGCTTCCCTCGACACCTGACAATCCGGAACCCAGCCTCTGGGCAACACTTGCTGACCGCGTGTTAGCTGGTTCACCGATTCAGCGAGAGGAGGCCCTGGCCATCTTGCAATCTCCCGATGACCAGCTGCTAGACTTGCTTTCCGCGGCTTTCAAGATCCGCTTCAAATGGTTTGGCAAGCAGGTGCAGCTCTATTTCTTAATGAATGCGAAAAGTGGCCTCTGCCAGGAAGACTGTGGGTATTGCTCACAGTCAAAAAACTCAGATGCCGAGATCCCAAAGTACAACCTGCTTGACCGCAAGCAATTGATGGCGGGAGCCCAGGCTGCAGCCGAGCGCAAGGCAGGTACTTATTGCATCGTGATCTCGGGACGATCCCCTACGGAGCGGGAATTAAGAGCGGTCGAAACACTGGTTCCTGAAATCAAATCCCAGTACAAGTTAAAAATCTGTGCCTGCCTGGGACTCCTTGACGACCAGCAAGCTCAACGACTGAAGGCAGCCGGAGTGGATCGGGTCAACCACAACGTAAACACAAGCGAGACCTTTTACGAAGAGATCTGCAGCACGCACACCTACCAGGATCGTGTCGACACACTGCAAGCGGTTCGCAACAGCGGGATGGAATTATGTTCCGGGGGCATCATCGGCATGGGTGAAGACGACACCCAGGTTGTTGACATGGCCTTTGAGTTGCGAGATTTAAATGTGCAATCGATTCCCTTGAATTTCCTCACTTCAATCGAGGGGACTGCCTTGGAGAACGTCTCTGAACTAACTCCGACATACTGCCTGAAAGCACTGGCCATGTTCCGCTTTGTAAACCCCGACCGAGAGTTACGAATTGCTGGCGGCCGCGAGCTAAACTTGGGAAGCCTTCAGCCATTGGGACTTTACGCGGCCAATTCCATCTTCGTAGGGGACTACCTCACGACGAAAGGGCAAGCTCCGGCAGCAGACTACCAGATGATCGAAGACCTGGGATTCGAAGTCATGGAAAACCGCGAGTTAGCGACAACCGGCCTCTAATCAGTATCCAGCAGGACACGGGTTACAGGCCTGCGGCGATTCGTATCAGCTTACCCACCGCATTTTCTCCGTCAGCAGGCGACTTGCCCAACACGGTCAGGTAGAGCGAACCGTCTGGCCCAAATGCCATCGACGTGGGTTTTTCAAGCGGCGTTATTTTTGTCAGTTGAAGTTTCTGTTGCAACTGGGAACGATCTGCCGAAATTTCAAACAGGCCGCCTGCAGCGGGGTCCAGCCAGGCAAAATCGATTGCAAACAGACGCTTAGTTCGCGGACTGTATGCCAATCCCGTAAGGTCGTACAACCCGGTAGGAAGATTCAGCAGTTTCTTTCCGGTCCGCGTATCATAAAACGTCAGCAAGCTATCCTTCGGCTCAGTGAGCTCACCTGCCTGCCCCACAACCAGTTGTCCTTCAGGACTGACAGTCAGTGCAACTGGGGCATCGACGCCCGTCTCTTGGCGAGTCGCAATGAACCGTTTAAACGGTCCAAACTGTGTCCCGGACACTGTCGCCTTACTAACCCAGCCTTTTTCATCATCACCATTACAACTCACAAAAATCGCCTCGGACGTCACCGCCACGGCATAAAAGTTCCCCTCACCTTTCATCAACTCGGTGGCTGTCAGCTTAAAACTAGTCGCCATCTTAGATGCTTCAATGGGCTCGTCATCCGGGCCTGGCAAATTATAGATCCGCAGCAGTTCAGCTCCATCAGTAAAGCCACCACCTCCCACGACCAGGACATCCTTACTGGCAAAGGCCAGTCCCAAGGGGCCAATTTTATACTTGGGTCCCTTGCCATAAACATCGAGCGGAAAATTGACGATCACCGGCTGCGCCTTACCTTCAACGATCCGAACCACGCGACCAGCGCCACTTTCAGCAACGTAAACGTGCCCCGTTTCTGGCTGGACGGCAACGCCACAGGGATTATTCAATTGTTCCAGAACAATTTCCACCGGTGGCGCCGCGCCCACTTCACAAGTAATCACCAGTATCAGCCATCCGGTCAGTAAGCGTCCAACCTGCATCCATACCCCTCCTGGATTGCGTCTCCAAAATTTCCCCTGTCACTGCAAACGGATTATGGCGAATGCCAGTCCAATCGACAAGCGAAGCTGCTCAGCTAACAGCATCCATGCCCCGGTGAGCCTCGTACTGAGTAATGCGATCTGATTGCTGCAAGGTTAAAGCAATGTCATCGAGTCCCTCTAGCAGGCACTCCCGCCGAAACGCGTCGATTTGAAAGCTAACCTGTAATTGACCCTGGTCTCGGATCTCGCATTGTTCTAAATCAATCGTCAGTTCCAGTTCAGGCTGCTGGCTGCACAACTCAAACAACTGGCTAACCGTCGCTTCATCGAGGGCAACGGGCAAAACCCCGTTCTTAAAACAATTGTTGTAGAAGATATCAGCAAAGGAAGGTGCAATGACCACTCGAAAGCCGTAGTCGGCCAGTGCCCAAACTGCATGTTCCCGACTGGAACCACAACCAAAATTTCGTTTCGCAAGTAACACGGAAGCCGCCGCAGCCTCCGGCTGGTTCAGCTCGAACTGCGGATTATCAGAACCATCCTCCTGGAACCGCCAGTCATAAAAAAGAAACTGGCCAAAACCGGTTCGCTCAATTCTCTTCAGGAACTGCTTGGGAATAATCTGATCCGTATCCACATTGGCTCGATCCATCGATACCACGCGTCCCTGGTGTACCGTAAAAGAATTCATGTTCTACTATTCCTGTCCGAGTTGATGCAGGTAAGGCCTGGTTACCGAAAGGCCCACTGGCGAATATCTACAAATTTGCCGGCTACCGCGGCCGCAGCAGCCATCGCAGGTGAAACCAAATGCGTGCGGCCACCTTTTCCTTGCCGCCCTTCAAAATTCCGATTACTGGTCGACGCACATCGTTCTCCAGGCTCCAGCTTGTCAGGATTCATAGCCAGGCACATGCTGCAACCCGC
>CAZXJC010000774.1:0-2520 GCA_964640885.1 uncultured Pirellulaceae bacterium
CAGGCTTTCCAGCAGCAATCGCATTTTTCGCAACTCGCCAACATGATCAATATCTGGCAGCTCACTGATATGAACACATAAGGCCCGGCGATAGTCTACCTTCGCTAACTGATTCACCAGCCGACCGTATTCGATGATTCCCTGACCAACGCGTACCTGCATGTCTTGTTCAGTACTATCACGCAAACGGATATGAGAAACGTATTTCATCAGCTTTTCACAACTGCGTTCGTCATAAGGACCACAAATATAATGGCTTGGGTCAAGCGTAATACCGAGACCTTCAACGTTATCGCATAGCGAGATAACCGTATCGGGGTTTTCCGACAGACAGCCAATCTGGCTGCGAATACTAACGTTGATTCCAGCTTTAACACCCATTTTCACCATGCGGCGCAGGCGCTCAATTTCCTCATTAAAGGGAGTACCAAGTTCCGCAGAAGGAACAGTCACGGAAATTACCTTGGTCGCCTTAGCAAGCTGACAAATCGCCTCGAACTGCTGATAATAAGCTTCCCCTTCAGCAGCAATAATCACATCATAAGCAATCACATCCATTCGATTAGTGTGAGCGCAAATGGCAATCGATTTCTCCAACTCAGCGGTGACAAATTCCGGCGTCAGCTGAGGACTTCCAGCATGAATGGTAATTTCCAGCGCACCGAATGACAGATCCGCGAGTCGTTCGACCGCTTCTGCTAAAGCTAATTCGGCATAACAAGCTGTTGATGCAGCAACAAACACTTCTTCAATCCCTTTCTTCCCGACCTCTAGCAACAAGTAACAAGGTCATAGCTTAGCGATATCCCCGTCAGTAAGGCAACACCATCCAAAACAGAACGGCTTCCACGGTGAGCGTATAGCCACAACAAAGTAGCCACTCTACAATGAAACTTGACATTTGGGCAGGAAATAAAGCCTTTACTCCTGTACCAACAAGTCCCTAACGAGCGTCTTCGCTACCGGCAGGTGGCCATCACCGCCTGATCCATCACTTCCCCTCGAGGTTATTCATTATGTCGCCAGCTTCTGACCCTCCAGCCGAAAATACTCCTCCTCCCACCACCAAAGCGTCTGATCCTGCTCCGACGATCATTGTCCAAACCGGTGGCAGTGGGCGCCTGCAACGCTTGATGACTTTTGTGGGCTGGACTGGATTTATCCTTTGTGCGTTTTCATTGATGAGTTACTTTGGTGCTGAAACGGACTATTTTGACACTTCTGAAGGTATCACGGAACAATTTCATTCACGCTCTCAGGTTGCGCAAGACAAGATTGCCATCATCGCCGTCTCGGGAGTGATCCTAGAAGGGGATGGATTTGTGAAACGGCAAATTGACCGCATTCGAGCTGACGATTCCGTGAAGGCCGTCGTCTTACGTATTGACACCCCGGGCGGCACCGTGACCGGTTCAGATTATATTTTTCACCAACTCGTCAAATTACGAGAAGAAAAAAATATCCCACTCGTTGTCAGCATGGGGAGCATGGCCACCAGCGGGGGCTATTACATCGCCATGGCGGTCGGTGACCAGGATCAAACGATCTTTGCAGAACCGACCACGACTACCGGTTCGATTGGAGTCATCATTCCACATTATGATTTCAGTGGCTTCCTGGAACGCTGGGACATCAAGGATGATTCCATTGCTAGCCATGAACGTAAACAGATGTTGAGCATGACGCGAGAATTAAACCCTGAGCACCGTTTGATTGTCCAGGAATATATCGATGAATCGTTTCTACGATTCAAACAAATCGTCAAACAAGGTCGCCCTATTTTTCGGGACGGCACGGATGACATCACAGACAAGGCGACCGGTACCGACCTGGCCACCGGTGAGTTATTCAGTGCCCAGAAAGCCAAAAAATATCAGCTCGTTGACAAGATCGGCTTCCTGGATGAAGCACTTGACCGGGCTGCTACCCTGGCCAACTTAGAGCCCGCCAGTGTCCGCATTGTGCAGTACAAGAAACCAGTCAGCCTGCTAAACATCACGGGGCTTGCCCAGCAGCAGGCAACTGGCAACCGTTTGCAAACACTTTTAGAGTTGTCCGCTCCGCGGGCTTATTACCTGACAACATCGCTCCCCGCGCTCATCACCGCGAACGGGATGGGACCACTGGGCGATCGATAAATTGATTGTTGTTACGCTCCGGCGGTCTCGGGCGGCCACTACCACCTGCTCTACCACTACCACGACGGCCGCCACCGCGACCCGAGCGACTCCCGAATCGACTGCTACCACCTGGTTCCAGGTCACCGCGGTAACGATAGTAATACCACTTCAACTGCTGCTTCAAACGCTCACCCGACAAGTGCTCCAGTTTCTCCTGGTCTTCGGGTTTCAATTTAAATTCCGGGTTACTGTCTGTTGCCAGTTCACCTCGGCGAAATGCTTCAAGCGTTTCGTCACTCACCTTAGGAAGAGCCTTGCGGCGACTCATCAGGGCCGCGCGACCCCATTGACGAACGAGAGTCATCTGTTCGGTGGTTCCTTCTGCCTGGTCAAACAACTC
>CAZXJC010000775.1:0-3892 GCA_964640885.1 uncultured Pirellulaceae bacterium
ACACCGGATTCGCCTCCTGGAGGCAGTCGCGATCGGCTGGGTAAATACGATGGAAAGCAGGGAGGCACGGAATACTTTGCCGACATGGTTAACTACTTAGATAAGCTGGTCGGCCGCGTGGTCCAGACGCTTGAAGATGAGAAGATCCGTGATAACACGCTGATTCTGTTTACTTGTGCCAACGGTTGCGCTACGAATATTCGTTCGGAAATGAAGGGCCGTGAAATTATCGGCGGCAAGGCGTCGTTACCGGATGCGGGAACCCATGTGTCGCTGGTTGCAAACTGGCCAAGTCAGATCAAGGGGGGGCGTGTTGTCGACAACTTGGTCGACTTTACCGACTTCCTGCCAACGCTGGCTGACGCTGCGAATACCTAGCTGCCGGCAGGGGTGGAGGCAGACGGCCAAAGTTTTCTGCCGGTTTTGCGTGGAATGTCGCACCAGCCCCGTGAATGGGTCTACTGTCACTATATTCGTAACGGCGTGAAGAAGCGTCCGACCGAAGCAAAGCAGGCGCAGGAGGTTCTAAGGAAGCAAAAAGTAGCGAAGCAAAAGAAATTAATGGGGCGCTTTGCTCGCAACCAAACTTACAAGCTCTATGAGGACGGGCGTTTTTACAACGTCAGCCAGGATGTGCTTGAAAAACATTCCCTGCCACCCAAACAGGACACGGAAGCTCGGGCGAAGGTCCGCGCGATGTTGCAGCAGGTACATGATTCAATGCCGGCTTGGAAGGCGTTTAAATAGATTTCGAAGTCGAACAAAAGGTAGATCGAGATGAAAACGTATCTCTTAAAGTGGCGGAACGTCCTCGCCCTGGCGTTTTGGGTAGCGTTACTGCTGCAGTGTGCCTCCGCGTCTGCAGTCGCAGCTGAAACGCCCTCTCGCCCAAATATCGTGATCATCCTGGTTGACGACATGGGATTCTCGGACGTGGGTTGTTATGGCGGTGAAATCGAAACGCCGCATATCGATCGCTTAGCGGCCAAGGGGCTCCGTTTTACGCAGTTCTATAACGCTGGACGCTGCTGCCCGACACGAGCTAGCCTGTTGACTGGGCGCCATCCGCATCAGGTTGGAATCGGCCACATGACCGAACCACCCAAAGGTCCGCTGGGAATTGAAGGGGCATACCAGGGTTATTTAAACGACAATTGCGCCACGCTGGCCCAGGTGCTGCGGGCGGCGGATTACCACACGCTCATGACCGGCAAGTGGCATGTGGGAATGCATCGGAAATCCGGCTGGCCCTTGCAACGAGGATTCGATCGTTATTACGGTTGCCTTAGTGGCGCCTGCAACTATTTTAAGCCTGGGGGTGACCGAGGCATAACCTTCGGCAATGATCCGGTCCAAACCGATAAGGGGTTCTATGCCACGGACACCTTTACGGACTATGCCTGCCGTTTCGTGGAGGAAGCCGTCAAGACGGATGATAGGCCCTTCTTTCTTTATCTCGCATACAATGCGCCGCATTGGCCGCTTAACGCTAAGTTGGAGGATTTTAATAAGTATCGCGGCAAATATCGGGATGGCTGGCCAAGCCTGATGAAAAAACGCCTGGCCAAGCAAAAGAAACTCGGCCTGTTCCCCGCATCGATTACTCCGGCACCCCACGTCGGCCCACGTTGGGAATCGCTCAACGAAAAGAAGCGTGACGATCTTGATGCAATTATGGCAGCTTATGCTGGCTGCATTGATTCGATCGACCAGAATATCGGTAAGCTGACTCGCTGCCTGGCGGAGCTTAAACAACTTGACAATACCATCATCTTTTTCCTTTCCGACAATGGGGCCTGTCAGGAGGGCGGTCGTTTAGGGCAGGGGTCGGAAGCGATGGTTAAGAATCCGCCGCTGGAGACAACCGGCGGGGTGCGACTAGGTTTGGCTTGGGCCAATGCCTGCAATACACCGTTTCGACTTTACAAACACTTCCTGCACGAAGGGGGCGCTTGCACGCCGATGATCGCCTCTTGGCCGGCTGGTATTCCCGCAGGTCTCAATGGTACCTACGTTCGGGAGTTTGCCTACCTTCCGGACTTCATGTCGACTTGCCTCGAGTTGTCGGGTGGCGAATATCCAGAAGGCTTACCCCCGGCTGAAGGTGTATCAATTGTGCCCCTGCTAAAGGGGAAACAGGCGCCTGTTCATGCAGCACCTATTTACTGGGAGCACGAAGGAAATGCGTGCGTGCGTTGGGGCAAATGGAAACTGGTACGTGAATACAAGAAACTCTGGGAACTCTACGACCTGGAGGCGGACCGTACGGAGATGCGGGATTTGGCAAAGGTAAACCCGGAGAAACTGGGGGAACTAACGCAACTCTGGACGAAGTGGGCTAGGAAGAATCAAGTAGCCTTTCCGGAACGGTTTAATATGTACGAGTTCCTTCGCAAACGGGATCAGAAAAAGAAGAAATAAGCTCCGACTGCCCTAGTGTGACACTTCTGTACTTTCGATAAGTGTGGCACCCGCTGCTGACATTTCCATCAGGCAATTGCTCCCGTCGTTAGGCTGCAAGTTCACAGCGCGTACCCCGTCCACTACCACCGAGACTCGGTACGACAAGTTAAGGGCGTCGAGCACGGTGTATTTGACGCAATAATCAGTGGCCAAGCCGAGAACGGTCAGCGCATCGACGCCAAGAGATTGCAGGTAGTTGTGAAGGCCCGTTTCCTTAAGGTGTCCGTTGTCAAAAAAGGCACTATAGCTGTCGATATCACGGTCAGTTCCCTTGGGTATGACTCGAGCGATGCGGTCGGTATTCAGATCCTCGCTAAAGGCGGCCCCGTTGGTCTGCTGGACGCAGTGGACGGGCCAGAGGATCTGCGGGTAGCCCTTCAGTGTGACAGTCTCGCCAGGGAGAAGCCCCGGGAGCTGGCTGGCGATAACGGTCGGGAAGCAGCTCATCAACTGATTTGCTATCGGTATCACGGCGGCGCCATCGGGTACTGCCAGTGCGCCACCGGGGAGAAAGTCATTTTGGATATCGACCAGCAACAGGGCATGCATAACCAATGCTCGCGAAAATGATCGCCTGGTTACTTGGCAAGATTCCAAACAATGTAGGTTCCACTTTTTCCGGCTACCGCGATGTCAAGGTGGCCATTGCCATCTAGATCAGCCGTACGGATTTGCAAACCTGTCCCGACTACCCCTCGGTCTATGACATGCCGACTATATTTGTTTTTGGAAGCATCCCATGTGTAGTAAAACAGGCAGGGTGGCTCCTTGCCACCAGGATCGTTGCCGTTGTGGGCATAGACTCGCTTGCCAGTGATCAATTCGAGTTTGCCATCGCCCGTTAAATCGGCCAAGTGAAGGGTATGTGGCTGAGAAAAGGTATCGTCGATTAAATGTTTTTCCCATTGTAAAGTTCCGTCTGGGGCCGGGCTTTTTTGCTCCCACCAGTGAAGCCCGAAACCGTGTGCGACACCCACGATTAGATCGTTGCGACCGTCTCCGTTGAGATCGCGGACAAGAATCGGATCGCTGGCATGGATGTTCCAGTCGGAGTGAAACTTCCAAGGGGTCGAGAAACGATTCTTGGCAGGGGCCTGGTACCACCCCTGGCCAACGAGCAGATCCAATCGTCCATCCCCATCGAGATCGCCGACGCCAAGACCGTGACCGTTCCCCTTGGTGCCGATCGTTGAGCGCGTGAGGGTAGGTACGGTTTTCTCAACAGGTTTCTTGTTTTTGTCAGGCAGAGTGCGTTTGCTGGTTCCCAGCTTCCAGACGTAGAAAGGTACGTTCTGTTTCCAAGAGTTAACGATCCATTCGGGTATGCCATCCCCATCAAGGTCTTCTAGCAATTGGCCTTCGTTGCATGTGTCCTTCGTGTCCACAAGCAGGTGTTTTTCCCACATCCGACCTAGTCGCAGTCCTTCGG
>CAZXJC010000776.1:0-5973 GCA_964640885.1 uncultured Pirellulaceae bacterium
GGTCTTTGTAGCGGCACCCTCGGGGCGGAATCGATCATCCTCCGTGAGACTCTGGTAAAGCTCTCGGGCAGTGAAGAAGGCCGGATCAATCAGGGCAATATCTTCGGCCATGTATTCGCGATAAAGATATTGTCCATCCTCCTGGTAGTTACGCAGGCGGACTAACTCCTGCTCGAAGGCTTCCTGGTAGAAGGGGAAATGGGTACAGCCCATGACGACCGAACGTAACGGAGGTGCATCTCCCTTCTTGCGGATTTTTTCCATTAAGGTTGTGAGGTGATAGGCCAGGTAATTTTCCACCGAGTTCAGTTGTAGCAGGGATGGCTTTTGCCGGGTGCCCTTATAAAGCATGCCATTCTTGCTGAAATCAAACCCGTAGCGAGCCAGGATGCTTAGGTTGATGACTGCTTCCTTGCTGTCCGAGGCGGGGCCACGGTAATCATCACGAGGTTGGTGATCCTTTTTGTCGAGGTAAATAAACTCACGGGCTCCATCGATAGAACCTGCCAGGCCGTAAGCTCCTTGTTGGAAAACGTCGAGAGACTGTTTTATGTTTTGTTCCCGCGCGTTGCGTCGAATGGCACGGGGATACGCACCTGACAGAACCGTACCCTTGGTGGGCACAACTGCAATGCTGGCCTTCTGCCCAGGAGCAATGACCTCGATGGCTCCCTTTGCACCGGCATCGATCACGCCGACGACCTTGATCGTCAGCCCTGCTTTCTGGAGAACTTCCTCGATGTCTGCTTGGCCGTAAGCCGTGGCGGTGTTGCAAGCGATGACGATGGCCTTGACCGGTGATTTGTTTTGGCGGGCTAGTTGGTTGCCCAAACTATAGTACTGTTTTCCCAGGAGGAATCGTGCATCCTTGACAATCAAGTCATCCAGGAAGCTTTCCTTTTTTACGACTGGATAGTTGCCGTAGGGCATGTTTGCCTGGTCTGCCAGGAAGATGAATGATTCGTTCTTGAAATCAGCTTTGCCGTCACTGCGTGCTACGTGACTAGCGTTGTTGAAACCGTCGGATTTGAGGATTTGTTCCAGGATGGTCAGGCCGCCCGTGCCTGAGTCGAAAACTCCGATCGGGTAATTCCTTAAGTTGGTGGCCGTCACCTGCCGGTAGGTCCGATTCAGCTCGGCCGTAGTCGCTTCCTTGACAGCATCTTGGGCAGTCGTTGTTGAGGCGAGTAGTAGAACGGACAGGAAGGCAGCTAACAAGCGTTTCATCGAGTAGATCTCCAAGGAGTAAATAGCCGGTTCCAGACCGGGGTAAAGCACCAGTGTACGGCGGTTGCGGCTTCGTTTCAATTTGCGGTTGGGCCGGTTGTGTGGAACAAACGTTAGCGAACGGGTACTAACTCAATGCCGCGCAGGTCCAGCAGGTAACCTTTGGGAGCGCCGTCGGAGCGGAATGAAATGTCGCTGGCTCCCGCCGGTAGCGAGACCTTGCCGACCATTTTGGTCTGGTAGTTGTCCCAACCTTTAGTGGCCGGCACCGCCCCTCGCAATTGCTTGGTGCCGGCGGTCAAGATAAACGGATTTCCCGCCGTCTGCTGCGGGCAAGCGAAATCGATCGTTACCTGGTAGGTGCCTGGTTGGGGCAGTTCGACCGTCCACTCCGCCCGGTCCTGGGCGCTTCCCCAGAACCCGAGGTTTCCATAACGTGTTTCCAGGCGGATCTCGTTACCGTAAATCCGACAGGTTGCGGTGGTTAATTTGAGAGGGTCGCCGGGCTTTGCAGGTCGAACCGTTTGAGGCTTGTTTCCTGGGAATGATTTTGGCGGAGGGCCCTGAATTCGCAGGTAGTGAATAATGTCTGCCAGGTTCTGATGGGAAAGGTCCTTTTCAACGCCGACCGGCATCAGTGACTTGCCGGAGGTTCGCAGCAGTTCAATGTTCTTGCGTAGGATGACGGTTTGCTTACCTTGCGGTCCCTGCAAGGTAATGTCGGCGGTCGTCTCGCGGGAAAGAATTCCCGCGTGCTGACGACCATCAACGGTCAAGGCCGTGAATTCAAGGTACTTGGCTTCCACCGCCCGGTTGGGGTCGAGAATGGCTGTCAATAAATCTTGCAGAGTGCGGACCTTGAGGGCCGCCAGGTTGGGACCGACTGCCGTACCGACCCCCTCCAGTTGGTGGCAGTTGGCGCAGTGCTTGCGGTAGAGCATGCGGCCCCGCTCGCGATCCCCTTTCAGGGAAGCGACGGGCTGGTGTGCTCGGATCACTTTCAAACGGTCGCTCTGGGACGAGGTCTTAAAGATCGCGGTAGCTCGGGCAGCAATGGTCTTGTCAGGATTGGAGACAAGTCGTTGACGTTGGCGGGCGTCCAGGTCGGTTGGTAGCAGGAGACCGTTTTCAAGGGCTTGGAGCAATTGTGCGACGTGTCGCGTCTCCAGTAGCAGGCGATTGATCATTTGGACTCGAAGTGTCGGAGTCGTCGCAGGCCAGCGTTGCAGGAGTCGCTTAGCGGCGTCGTAGTGGAACAGCAGAATAACGGCCATTGCCGTCGCTTGTAGCTCGCGAGGCTGTTGGGCTGCGGCCAGCCTCTCCAGGGTCTTGCCAATTTTGTCACGGTCCTGCGTTGCGTAAGCGAGCAACTGGGTAATGTCTTGGCGCTGGTCAACTGAAAGGGACGGATCCATGACGCTCTCCCGTGCCGCTCGGATCATTCGTTCGATGCCGGCCCGAGCTTGTGCGGAAAGGATGGATGTCGCCTCTTTTTGTCCGCCCTGTAAGTTCTTTAAGGTCGAACTCACGGCGCGAATTTGCCACGGTTGAAACGGAGCCTTGGCGGTCCAACCGACGACCAGGGAACTGACCACGTCGCGGTTACCGAGGCCCGCTGAAATTACCAGCAGGTGCTCCAGCAATTTTCCGTTGGCTTGCTTTGTGCCAGATAGAGCCCCTTGCATGACGTGGGTGATGTTCTTGCTGTGGATGGAGCTTAAGGCAGCCGCGTAGCGGTAGTTGTCGAATACGTGGCGATTCGCGAATTGCCCTAACGCTTCGCCGGTGGCCTTGGAGTCAAAGTGCCCGAGGGTGATGGCAACCTGTAGCTGGACGGCGACGTCCTCTTCTTTACTGGCAAGTTCGACGAGTATTTTTTCAAGGCCAACGGTTGGAAACTGGCTGGCCAGGCGAACAGCATGGCGACGGACACCCGGGTGTGGGTCTCGCAGAGCGTTTGCTACGAGTTCGGCATCCAGGCGATCCAGGCCATCGAGCGTGCAGAGGGCGTGAAGTCGCGCCAGCGGTTCCTTGTCTGTGCTTGCCATCGTTTGCAAGGGCTTAAGAGCTGCGGGATCGTTGCGTAAAACAAGTTGCTGCTGAGCTATGTCCCGTTGCCAGCCATTACTGCTCTGCAAACCCGTCACCCATTGGGCGGTTGTCCGGTTTGATAGTTGATGCGTGGCAGAGACAGGTCGTTGGTCGTCATCACGCGTGATGCGGTAAATTCGTCCCAGGTTCGACCCGGACCGCAAGTCCAGTCGTTGTTGCCAGGATTTCGGGATCCACTCGGGGTGTTCGATGACCAGCCGATACATATCGGCAACCCAAAGAGCGCCATCCGGACCAGTACGTATCATCGTGGGGCGAAACCAGCTGTCGCTGGAGGAGAGAAACTCTGAGTCTGCTTCTGCAGCAAGTCGCTGACTGGAAAAGGTTGCTCCGGTGGCCTGCATGACTTCCCTATGGACCAGGTTGTGTACCGGTTCACAGATAAAGGCTTGCCCGACAAGTTGCTCAAGGTATCGATCTCGATAGACGATGGGACTGCATGCCGAGGTGAATCGATTGGCGCGTGCCGGATCATTGAATCGTGTGAGTGTTCGACTGGTTGGGTAAACAGGTGCAGCGCCAGGTTGTTGCGAGACCTGCTTGCGCACCGGCGGTGCGGGTACGTGCGGATTTCTACGCAGGACGTAATCTTCAATAATGTAGTGCCACATCGGATTGCTGTTGTTACCGCCGAACCAGTTGCCCCAGTCATCCCGATTGCGGCCGAACTGCGTTTGGCCGGAGAGAGCCTCCATGGCACCCGTTTCCGGATTGATGCGCAGGTCACGCCCATTAATGTCCAGGGTCTTTCCCGTCTTGAGGGACTTGATGGTCCCACCACTGTCACCGTTGGCCAGGTAGAGCCAGTTATCCAGTCCCCAGCGGAGTCCGTTAAATCGGTGTTGCTGGTTTCCCTCACGAAACCCAGTGAAAAGAGTCTTTACCTCGTCAGCTTTGCCGTCTCCGGTGGTGTCGGCCGCAAACAGCAGGTCGGGTGCTGCGGTGATCAGGACCCCATGTTTCCAGGCCTTGATGCCGGTAGGAAAGTTGAGCTTGTCCATGAAAACGGTCGCCCGATCGTACCGACCATCGCCGTCGAAGTCGATCAGTTTCTTGACTTTGCCGCCAGAGGAACCTTGGCCGTCAGCACCCAGCGGATAGTCTCCCATTTCCACAACCCAAAGGGTGCCGTCGATGCCCCAGTCGAAGGCAATCGGATCGGTGGCAAGCGGTTCCCAGGCAACCAGCTCGATTTTGAATCCCGTTGGGACTCGCATTGTTTTGAGCGACCGTGTGGGAGGCTTGGGTGGCGGCATGTCCCCGTGTAAAGGTTCGAGCAGTTGGTTATAGGATCGGCGGTCGACAAGATTGGGTAGCCTGGCGGTGTCTTCGTTCTGGACCCACATGTGGTCGCTGTGAAACCATGCTCCGTTATTGGTTCCCAGTCGTGAAATGATAGGAACGTGATCAGCATCGCTGCGGTTGGCGTCCAGGGCTTTGGTTACCCAGCCAGCCCAGTGTCGTGGCTGCCACAAATGCAGTGAGTAGCGATCCTGGTTGGAGAACAAGAGGTCGTCATAGCCATCCTGGTCGATGTCAACGAATCGCAGGCCTGCATCTCGGCCCTGGTCGTCTACGATTGCAACCCCTTTCGGCCAGGGGAGGTTTGCTGGCACCCAGTGGTCGTTGGCCCAGCGGTAGATTACTTTTTGTTGTTCATTAGCGACAATCAATTCGCATTGTCCGCTGTGATCGACATCTCGCAGCCTGACGCCGCGGTCCTTGCCTGCGGAAGTAGTTTCCAGCTTCTCCAGCCCGCGTGTTAGCTGGTTGCTGGGCTGCCAGTTCGTGCCAGTCCAGCTCCAGGCTCCCCTGCTCTTGTTGGTAAGTTGGAGTGCGATGACTTGCTTGTTGAGGATCCCAAAGCGAGTACTGCCGCCGCGGAGGTCGGCTGGGAACGGTGTGACGAGCCATTTTTGATCGTTCGCGGACCAGACTCGAGTTTGACGAGTGGTGGCGTTACCAATCAGGACGTCTAAGTAGCCGTCCTGGGTGAGGTCGAGTAGACGGACGCCATTCTCGGTACCGTTGGCAGCCCTGAGCGGTTGGCCGGCTAGCAGGTGTTTTTGCAGGCGGTCGGCTGCTTCTCGGAAAGTTAGGAATTTGACCTGGTTGCCATATTTCTCGACGGCGTGGTCAATGATTTCGATAACCTGGTCGTTGCGAATCCAGCCGTGGGGGTGGAATACAAGGTTGTAGACTCCTTGCTTTTGAACGGTCGCGTCGAGTGCGATTTTCATGTCCCGAACCGTCTCGGGATTATTCGATCGTTGGACGTGCTGGGCGGCCCAGTCGCTTGGCACGACACAAGGAAATTCCCAGCAGGAGCGTCCGATCAGGTAAGGGTAGGGATAATTATCAATTGTGTTAACGAAAGATTTGAACGGAATGTAATGACGAAATCTGTCTTTGCCATCGGGTCGCGATACCCAGTTCTTGGGCAGTGTGCGGTCGTCGGGGGTGATCACGTTGAAGACAGAGCTGTCAAGCGTCAGGAAGTTTCCAAGGGCGTAGGTCTTGTTGAAGCTTTCAGTCCAAAAGCGGGGACTGGGCGTGTTCAGGGAATCGCAGCAAGGCATTAGGAAAGCGACAGGCCGGTTTCCCGGGATCTTGGAGAGCAGGTCAAAACACACG
>CAZXJC010000777.1:0-4329 GCA_964640885.1 uncultured Pirellulaceae bacterium
GAGGGCAGCAGCTCTTTCACGTCGCAGGATTTCAAATTGTTCCGCCGGCAGGGCTGGTTCTCGCAGTACTTGTTGCAGTAGCTCGATAGCTGCCGGTATTTCCTCTCGTTTAGTTTGCAGGTTGAACGTTATCGAACCGAGTCCACCACTGGCAGTCATGACGGTTTGATGTTCATCAAGCTTGTCCGTAAATTCTTCATGGGAGAGGGACTTGGTGCCGCGCATCATGAGTGTCGGGAGTAACTGGGAGGCCCCTTGCAGGCCGTTGAGTGAATCAGCGTCTCCATAGCGAATGGTCAACGACAATCGCACCTGTTCTCCACGGCTTTTCTTAGGCAATAGTGCCATCTTGATGCCGTCGACTAAGACACCGCGAGCGGTTCGTTTCTCGATGTTTTGCAGTGATGGATCAAAGACTTCACCGGCTGCAATTGTCTTGCGTCCCTGGTAGTTTTCCACGAGCTTTTTCGGATCGGGCGTACTGGGGATCTCGACGCGGTCTGCTTTTGCCGAGGGAATAAACTTACCGACAATACGGTTGGTGGGACGCAGGTAGGTGGCTGCTACGCGTTTTACATCAGCCGGGGTAACTTTTTCGATACGATCCCGGTAGAGGAAAAACAACCGCCAGTCTCCCTGGGCTCCCCAGTTGCTCAAATCGAGTGCGATCCTGGTGCTATTGGTTAGCGATCGTTCCCGTTGCTGGAGGATCTGTCGCTTAACACGATCGACTTCCTCCTGGGTAACTCCCTTTTCACCAATTTTCTCGACTTCGGAGATCAGTAGTTCCTGGACTTCCTTAAGTGGTGTCCCCTTCTTGGGGACTTCTACCAGCATGGTTAAAAGCCCGGGGTCATGTTGAGGTGATGATCCACCATACATGGCTGTTACCTTGCGAGTTTCGATCATGGACTTGTAGAGCCGACCAGCCGGTTCAATGGCGAGGATGTATCCCAGGGCATCGACCGCTGCAAAGTCCGGATGCGGTCCGGCAGGGATGTGGTAGGAGATGGCGACGAGATTGATATCACCAACGCGTCGGAGCGTCACAGATCGTTCGCCGTCCTGTGCCGGTTCAATGGTGTACGTGGTAGGCAGTTTGCGATCAGGGGCTGGGATGGCGCCAAAATACTTTTGCACGTATTGCAGGGCTTTGGCCGTGTCGAATTTGCCGGCGATGACGACCATGGCATTGTCTGGCTGGTAATACTTGCGGTAAAAGGCTCGCAAGCTGGGGATTGGCACCCGCTCAATGTCACTGCGGTTTCCGATGGTAGATTTGCCATAATTGTGCCATTCAAATGCCAGCCCACGCATCCGTTGCATGAGGATGCGACTGGGAGAGTTTTCGCCCCGTTCGAATTCGTTGCGGACCACCGTCATTTCGGATTGCAGGTCTTCCCCGCGAATATTACTGTTCATCATCCGATCGGATTCCAGCTTGAGAGCAAATTCAAGATTGTCGTCGGAGGCGTTGAAGGTCTCGTAGTAATTAGTGCGATCCAGTGACGTGGTACCATTGAAGTTCGCGCCTCGTTCCTGAAGCAGCTTGGGGATCTTCTGGTGTGTGGGGGTTCCCTTGAAGAGCATGTGTTCCAGCAAGTGAGCCATGCCCGCTTCGCCATAACCTTCGTGCCGCGAGCCGACAAAGACAGTCAAGTTGACGGTTACTTTGGGGCTTGATGCGTCCGGGTAAAGCAGCACTTGCAGACCGTTGTCCAGTCGATATTCGGTGATACCCTCGACCGAAGTGACTTTTTTGGGCTCGGCAGCATTGGCCAGGCAGGTAAAGCAAGTGAACAGGATCACCAGGCAGTATGAGAATTGACGGTAACTCGGTCGATTAGTCTGAATTTGGGACACGTCCAGGTTCCTTGTGTAGTGAACGGAGCAGGCCAAAAAGATGGAAACCGTGGTAAGCCAGGCTCCACGGCAGGGAGCTGGGTCGGTTCACCGACGGTCATTAGTCCCGTCATGATCGACGTTTTCGCCGGCCTTGTCAAACTGGGGATCACAGATTGTCGCTGGGATGATCGTCTAGCCGTCGGTAGAAGAAATACTCCTGGTAGTCTTCCCAGCCATCGGTCATCTCGCGAACCTGATCATCGCGTTGGAAGCCGAGCCGATGGAAGAACCGGTGCGCCCGGGTAAAACGCGTATCTGACCAGAACTCGACTCGTTCATAGCCTTTGTCGCGAGCTCGTTCCAATGCCCACTGCATGAGGTGTTCTCCCCATTGCTGACCACGCAGAGACTCGTCGAGGTAGAGTCGTCGGAACGTACAGCAATTTTCCTGGTCGACCAGTGGCAGGATGGCGTGGGTTCCCACAATAGTACCGTCACGTTCAAGAACAACAAATTCGCCACCCGGGTCCCAATAAGTTGCCTGCAGATCTAACAGGTCTCCGTCTGCCTGTTCCAGGCAGATACGGTCTCCGTATTCTTGATAGACCCGGTTGATCAGGTCAATAATTCCGGGTTGATCGGCAGCGACGGCAGGTCGTAACTGGGGTGTAGCATTCATGGTTTTGTCCAGTTGCCTAAATGCTGGCGAGTAAGGGATATTCGGACAAGATCGCTGCCAGCAGCATGAGTTACTGATCGCGTTTCATGGAATATCGAATGGACTCGATCAGCTTGAGATGCCGCTGACTTTCCTGGGTTTGTCCGGTGCGAAGATAGTATTCAGCAATGATCGAATGTAACGCAATGCTGGCCGGATCGACTTCCAACCCTTTTTTTATTGCCTTGATAGCGTTATGGAGATCTTGTTGTTTGGCGATCATCTCAGCGTAGGGGATGTAGAGGTTGGAATCCCAAGGATTTTCAGCCAGTTTTTCTGCAAAGTAATCGATCCCGTCCTGAAATTGACCGTTCAACTGAGCTGAGAATCCGGCGAGGACCAGGGCAGCTTCTGGTTTTGGTTTCTGGCTTAGTGTCATCTCGATGTGTTTTAATGCTTCTGAATAATTCTCGAGGCTATAGTAAATCTGGGCCAGTTCCAGTCTCGCCGTCTGATCTTCGGGAACCTGGTTGACTACCTTGAGCAGCCTATCGCGAGCTGCTCGGATGGCGTCCTTGTCGTTCCGAGCCCGGCCTTCATGAAAAGCAGCGATGGCAGTGGCTCGGTCAGCATCCCAGCGTGGGATGGTCTCGAGGCCACCATCAAAGACGGTCCAGCGTGGTTCGTTCTTGTCCGTCATGCCCGGTCTGGACTTGTTCGGTTCGACCTTGTTGCTAGTCGGGAAACGCAGAATGCGGTGATCTGCTTGCGAGGAATGTGCAATATCGCTGGTCACCAGTGTTGGCATATGACAAAAGGTGCATGAATTTAACGCGGGTGCGGCACTCTGCTCAGCTTCCGGTAAAGAACATCCTTCTTGTTCATGGCAGCTAAGGCAGCGGGCCCGATAATACTCTTTCCGTTCGGCCGGCTTGGGGTGGTAGTGGGCGTCGTGGCACGAAATGCATCCCATTTTTCCGTCGCTTTGCTGGAAACAGCGGCTGCTATGCATTTGTTCAACGTTACTTGTTAAGCGTGCCTGTTGTCCCTTATTAATACCTGTGCCGCTAATGAAGACAGTCCAGATATCGTGTAACGGTTGCCCGGGTCGAAAATCACGAGGTCGTTTGCCATATCGCAAGACCCGGTGTTTTCCAGATAAATGGCACTGGTAGCAGACACTGTTGCGTTCTCGAGGTGCCAGTTTTTCCGGATTGACAATGTATTGATTATCGTTGACCAGGCCTTGGCGATGAGCCTGGACATGTTGACCGCCGGGACCGTGACAGCGTTCGCAACCGATGGTCAATTCGTGAAACGGTGAGACAGGATCGAAGCGGTCATTGTGATTGCCTACAAAGTTGGTTCTACCAGCATGGCAAGAAAGGCATGATTCAGTTAGCCGTCTTTCAAACCGTTGATGGCCAGTAGGATCGTAGCCAGGCGAGAGGTCCCAGGTTTGGTCTTTGACGTACCAGGTAATGGGAGACTGAAAGAGCAACTGGTCGTGCTGGATGATATAAGAACGTCCGCGGGATCCAGAGCCGACGACGAATGCGACCGGAAAAGACTGGTCATAAATGTCCTGGTTATCGGCGTCGATCATTTTTTCATGATGCCGCGGAACCGGATTGGATTTGGCAGTTGCGGGAGGTTTTTTCGGTAGCGTGATCCGGTATCGTCGTCCACCACTCATAAACGAAGTTTGCTGTTGATAGTCTTCGATGACGACTGTTTCTGAGGGAAGGCTCAGTGAATTTCCCATCGGATGATGTTGGTATGACTTGTAGACGTCAGCGTGGCATTCGGCGCAACTGCTGCTACCA
>CAZXJC010000778.1:0-2946 GCA_964640885.1 uncultured Pirellulaceae bacterium
ATTTTTGGCCACTGCATCACCTGTAAACGGATCCTCGCAGCCTACCGATGGCGAGAATTTGCCGAAACGCAAATCACGTCGGCGCAAAACATCGCATCTAAAGTCTGTCCCTGAAAGCAAAGAGCAACGGGAACAGATCAAGGAACGTTGTGCGCAAGTCGCGGCCAAGCTGGATAAATCACGACCTCTTACCAAGGATGAGATGGAAGTAGTCGTTCGTGGCTTGCTGGACGACATGGAATTACCCGAGGGGCTTTTAGGGTGGACCATGGTGATGCTGGCAAGCGCGTTCTGGACCGATCAGGTCGCCAGCATTCCACACTCGCGTCGACTTTTCCTGTTGCCTCACTGTCTAAAACACGCAGAAGGTTGTCCGGCGGATTACGATCAATTTGGTTTGGACTGTAAAACGTGTGGTGCCTGCAGCATTGCCGACTTCCGCGGAATCGCAGAAGACATGGGCTACAAAGTTCTCGTCGCGGAAGGATCTCCCGTCGTCTTGAAAATCATTGTGAGCGGTTATGTAGACGCCGTCGTTGGCGTAGCCTGCTTGAATGTCCTGGAAAAAGCGATTGACAAGATCTTGTTAGCGGGCATTCCCTGCATGGCAGTTCCGCTGTTATCAAGTGACTGCCGAAACACGTCGGTTGATGACGACTGGGTCTACCAGATGATCAATGTGCAACCAGCGGAATCAACACCGATCACCCGATCATACCTGCACTTGATTCGAGCCGCTAATAACATGTTTGAACCAGCCATGCTGGATAAGCTGGCTCCTCGTATTCGCAAGAGCCCGCGCCTGGCGGAACTGAATGGCCAGGGGATTACGAGTATCGATCCAATCACGGGTACCGAAGCGCTGGCTTACGATTTTCTTTCCAAGGGGGGCAAATACTCGCGTCCCTTCATCACGCTGGCCGTTTACGATGCCTTGCGAGGTGGCCAGGCGACACTACCAGACGGTGCTGAAAAGATCGAAGACTTTTCTCCATCGGTTCTCCGTACGGCCATGTCGATTGAGACATTTCACAAGGCTTCGCTGGTACATGATGATATCGAAGATGATGATTCCTTCCGTTACGGCGACCCCACCTTGCATCACCAGCACGGTACGGCAACTGCCATCAATGTTGGTGACTACCTGATCGGAATGGGATATCGGCTGGTCAGCCAGGAAACCGAGTCACTAGGGGCCGAAGCGGCTGCAGGGATCCTTCATACCCTGGCCGACGCCCATACAAAATTATCCGAGGGACAGGGAGCTGAACTGCTCTGGCGAGACTCCCGCGACAAGCAACTGCAACCTATCGACGCCTTAAAGATCTATGCCCTCAAAACAGCCCCTGCCTTCGAGGCAGCCATGTTATGTGGCATTCGACTGGCTGGGCCAATCGACCAGTACGCGGAACCGATCAAGCTATTTTCTCGCAACCTGGGTGTCGCGTTCCAGATCCTCAACGACCTTGATGACTGGAGCACTGACAATCACAACAAGCTGGTCGCGGGTTCTGATGCCCTTGGCGGACGACCAACGATTCTCTGGGCCCTGGCACTGGAAAGCCTGCCCGAAGAGGATAAACAGGAGCTGTTGTCGCTGGTCGACGACCAGCAGCAAACGCCCATGGAGCGGGTTGAACGTGTCCGCCAACTTTACTTGAAGGCTGGTGTCTTTGAGAAAGCCTTGCTCCTGGTAGACAAGCACCAGCAGCGGGCTGAAAAAATTGCTGACGACGTTCAGCCGGAAGATTTGCGCAGGTTGTTCTATTACTTGATTGACACGGTTTTGGAACGACCTGGTGATATTACATTCCTACCCCCAAAATCCACTGAAGTCATCACGTTGACAACAGCTGACAACGCCTCGTGAACACTACCGGCCTCGTGAACACTACCGGACCTTCCATACCCGACCTGCAGACTCTGCTGAATCTGTTCTACCCGGTTACTGGTCAGCTTGGCCAGTTTCAAGAAGTCGGTTCGCCTGCACTCCCTGCGGAATATGCCAGGCTGCTTGATCACAACGAGCACATGACCGTAACGGTCGAGGAGTTTCACCAGAGCCTGGTGGATGTGCACGTGTTGGCAACGCAGGTTGATGAAGCACACTATGCTCGAAAAATCCTGCTCTCACGGCAATCGGACGGACAGGTTGTTCAATTTGGGATTGTGCGTCTTTGTTTTGACTATCTGAATACCGACATCCAGGCAGAAATTAAAGAACAAAAGACACCGTTGGGGCGTATCCTGATTCAACATAATGTTTTGCGACAGGTTCAACTGGCCACTTTGTGGAAAATCGAGACCGGTGAAGATCTCAGCGCACTGTTCCAACTGCCTGTTGGTTCGGAAGTTTATGGACGAACCGCCCTTATTTTCTGCAACGGAGAACCGGCCGTAGAGTTACTCGAGGTGGTAACCCTGCTCAAAGACTGAAACACGGCCAATCAAGAAGAACAGCTCTCTGAAGGTATTCGCTGGCAGAGCTATTGTTGGAAGAATTCTCTATGATAAATGACCATTACGAATGCATAGTGATCGGGGGTGGGCCAGCCGGCTGTACGGCTGCGGCTTTGCTGGCAGAAGCCGGACACTCGACACTCTTGGTGGAACGAGAGGAGGTTCCCCGTTTTCACGTCGGCGAATCCTTGATGCCGGAAATCTACTGGATTTTTGAGCGGCTGGGACTGCTGGAAAAAATGAAAAATAGAGATTTCGTTGAAAAGTATAGCGTTCAGTTCATCAACCATAGCGGTCGGGAATCCCAGCCGTTTTTCTTTGACCAGCATGACCCGCGTGATTGTTCTCGAACCTGGCAAGTGGAGCGGGGCAAGTTCGACAAGATGCTCTTTGATCACGCGGCGGACAAAGGTGCAGACTGTCGGGACCAAACCCGAGTCACTGATATCTCTTTTGATGACAATGATCGATTCACCGCGGTGCAGG
>CAZXJC010000779.1:0-6348 GCA_964640885.1 uncultured Pirellulaceae bacterium
AGGAGATAGTAATGGCTAGATCGAAGGAGACAGTAAGGGCTAGATCGAAGGAGATAGCAAGGGCTACAGCGAAGGAGATAGTAAGGGCGACAGCGAAGGTGGCAGTAAGGGCGACAGCGAAGGTGGCAGCCAGGGTCAACAAGAAGAAAACCCAGCCCGCAAACGGATCCAAGAGGCTGAGCAAAAGATGCGAGATGCCCAGCAAAAGCTGGAAGAAGCAAAGCGTTCGGAATCGATCAAGGATCAGCAGGAAGCACAGCAAAAGCTTGAGGAAGCCAAGGCTCAGCTTGAAGAGATTCTGCGTCAGCTACGTGAAGAAGAGATCGAACGAGTACTGGCGCTCTTGGAAGGCCGTTTCCGAAAGATGCTGGAAATGGAACTGAAGGTTTATGAGGGAACACTGCGACTGAGTCGAATTCCGGCTGACAAACGGGATCGTGATGTCGTGATTGAATCTGGCAAACTCAGTTTTTCCCAAAAGAAGATCATACTGGAGGCGGACAAGGTTTTAACGCTCCTCTTGGAAGAGGGTTCTTCTATTGCATTCCCGGAAACCGTTGACCAGATGCGAGAGGACATGGAACAGGTTGCCAGTCGACTGACGCAAACCAAGGTAGACCGCCTGACCCAGAGCATCGAGGAAGACATTATCCTGACGCTTGAAGAGTTGATCGAAGCCTTGCAAAAAGCACAACAAGAGATGGAGCAGCAGCAACAGCAGCAACAGCAGCAGCAACAGCAACAACAGGAGCAAGACCCGTCACTGGTGGACGAGTTGGCCGAGCTAAAGATGATTCGTTCGTTGCAGATGCGAATCAACAAGCGAACGAAGCGATACGCTCGGCTGCTAGAAGATATCGATGACCCGGTTGGCCAGGCGAAAGACAGTGACTTACAGGGTGCCTTGCAAAAACTGGGAGAACGCGAAGAGAGCATTCACCGGATCACGCGGGAAATCGTATTGGGAAAGAACAAGTAACACAGCTACCCCGCCTATCTCTAGCAAAACGACCAGGCAGGAGAATTACATGAACCGTTTAGTCAGTCCTTGGATCGGCAGTCTGACCGTCGCCTTATTGGCACTTTCTGCTCTCCAGGCGCATGCAGACAACGACCTTGAAAAGCGGGCCAGCTGGGCAAATCCGACTGCAGCGGACGTTAAGACTCAAGTTGAACAGTGGCTCGCGAGCCAAACAGTGGACGAGTTAACACAACTCAAAATCACTGCTCTCTGGCCAGCAGAGGGATTGCCTTCTGAGCCGGCTCAACTTTTGAGCCAGGCCACGGCCACGATTGCTTTAGTAAGTCCGGCGGCGCACAAACTGGTCCTTCATTGTGATTCAGACAATCATTCACTGATCTTACCCGAGTTTACGGTGTTGCAAGACGAAGGATTGTCACCGTGGGCCCGCAGCAACTTGAAGTTGCTCTACGCCCGTTGGCTCGTCCAGCAACGGCTTTACGACGAAGCCCTCGAGCAAGTTAAGGACCTCACGCCTGCAGAGGTCATTGATCCTGCGGCTCTGTTATTTTATCAGAGTGCGTGCTATCACCGTTTACTCAAGAAAGACCAGTGCCTGACGTTGCTCAGTAAACTGATGGAAAACAAGGATACGATCCCGGCACGTTATCAAACGCTGGCTCGACTCATGGAAGCGGACTTAAAGCCGCTTAAGACCGATTCGCTTGACGAAATCGCACGTTTAATGGGAGACATTCAACGGCGTCTGGACTTAGCCAGGGCTGGCAAACGAGTCCGCACTGAAGAAGACGACGTGATTGCTAAACTCGACAAGATGATCGAAGAGCTAGAGCAGCAACAACAGCAACAACAATCCGGTGGCGGAGCAGGGCAGGGCGGCAACAATCCGAGCAGCCCGGCGCAGGACAGCAATCCGCTCGGGGGATCGGGTCCAGGAAACGTCGATCCGAAGAGTATTGGAAACGCTTCTGGATGGGGCAACTTGCCACCGAAGGAGCGAGAGAAAGCATTACAGCAGATCAGCAAAGGTCTGCCTGCCCATTATCGCGAAGTCATTGAGGAATATTTCCGCAAGTTGGCTCGCGATGGCAGCAATTGAGGAAACCGCAGATTCGCCGTCCGGGGGGGCCACCTGGATACTGGTAACACGTTGCTTGATTCGCAACTGCTGATTACCGTAAAGGGGCTTCACCTGGTCCAGGCGTCATGCTCGAGACGGAAAGTGACACGGACTCATGTTGCATTTGATCTTGGCTGGTCTTGTCAGCGTATCCGCGGCGGAATTGGAAGTTCGCCCTCTAGATGGTCCAGCTCTTAAAGGAACCCTGGTTTCACTTGACGGGCAACAGCTCAAGATCGCAACTGCGGGCGGTGAAAAGTCGTTGGCCATCAAGGAGTTGGCCACTGCCACTGTCACTCCGCCCCCCACACCGATCGGTGAGAAGCCACAAGTGTGGGTTCACTTAACGGGCGGTTCAGTAATTCACGGTACGAGCTACGTTCTTAAAGAGAAGAAGATCCAGTTAACGCTTCTTTCTGGCGAAACCTTGCAACTAGCATCACATGCGATTCATCACGTCCGCTTCCAACCGCTGGACGAAAATTCGCAGGCTGATTTTGACCGTGTCATCAATGCAGAAATCAGTGCGGATGTGATAATCATTCGTCGAGCGGGAAAGGCTCTGGACGAATTAGACGGCATTGTTCGTGACGTCAACGCTGACACAGTGTTATTTGAATTTGACGGAGAGAAGATACCGGTAGACCGTGAAAAAGTCTTCGGTATTCGTTATTACCAGCCAGCTGGTCAAAAACTCTCCTCCCCTATTTGTCGCATCGTCGATGCAACTGGTTGCCAGTGGCTAGTTCGCTCGGCCAAGTTTGCCAAGGAGCAGCTTGAATTACAGACCGTTTCAGGTGTTTCGCTGCAGCTCCCGCTGAAGCGAGTGGTTACCATGGATTTTTCCTCGGGGAACCTGATCTATTTAAGCGATCTAACCGCCACCCAGGTCGAATGGATACCTTACTTGGGAACGCGTCTGGCCAGCGGCCGCCTGAACAAGCTCTACGAGCCTCGTAAAGACCGCAGCTTCAGTGGCCAGTCTCTGCAACTGGGCAACCAGACCTACCCGAAGGGCCTTGCCATTCACAGCCGCACCACGCTTGTCTATCGCCTCACCGACGCTCACAAATCCTTCCAGGCAGTGGCTGGTATTGATCCACTGATGCGAGATAATGGTCACGTAGAACTCGTTATTCGCGGCGATGAGAAGGAGCTGTTTCGACAGGCGATCAGCGGCAAAGACAAACCAATCTCACTTAACTTAGACATCACGGGAGTGCGGCGACTTTCCATCCTGGTTGATTTTGGCCAGCAATTGGATATCGCAGACCATCTCCATTTGTGCAATGCAAGGATCACTAAATGAACCGAGTTACACGCTGGTTCCTTTACCCACTGACACTGGCTGCTGCCCTTAGCCTGACAGAACCGCTGCATGCTCAGGAAATCCCTGAGGCAGTTGCTAAGGCGGAAAAAAGTCGCATTGCAGCAATTGCACGGGCAACCACCAGTGCCGTTTCGGTTTTCGCCAATGGTGGCAAGGGAGGCGGTTCGGGAGTCGTCATTACACCCGATGGCTATGCCTTAACCAATTTCCATGTAGCCAAGCCAGCTGGTTAAGCCAAGAAATGCAGAATGTCGGACGATCGACTCTATGACGCAGTCATTGTCGGGATCGATCCGGTTGGTGACGTGGCCATGATCAAGCTACTCGGTCGTGATGATTTCCCCTGTGCCACGCTGGCCGACAGCGATCAGGTCCAGGTCGGTGACTGGTGCTTTGCCATTGGAAATCCGTTCCTGTTGGCCACCGATTTTCAACCAACCGTCACTTACGGTATTGTCTCAGGCGTCCATCGTTACCAGTATCCGGCCGGCACATTGCTGGAATACGCCGATTGCATCCAAACCGATGCTTCCATCAACCCCGGGAACTCCGGCGGACCGTTATTTAATGCCAACGGGGATCTAATTGGCATTAACGGACGAGGTTCTTTCGAAAAACGAGGACGCGTTAACGTGGGAGTCGGATACGCAATTTCCATCAATCAAATCAAGCACTTCATGGGCTACCTGCGGAGTGGCCGAATTGTCGATCACGCCACCCTCGGCGCCACGGTAGCCACGGACGAAGGTGGCCGGGTAATTATTTCAAATATCCTGGAGTCCTCCGACGCTTATCGACGCGGATTGCGCTACGGGGACGAAGTTGTCTCTTTTGGCAACCGACGGATCACGACGGTTAATGGTTTCAAGAATGTCCTGGGAATTTTCCCGCGGGGCTGGCGAGTTCCGCTGGAATACCGACGAGACAGCGAGACCTTTGAGACCCTGGTGCGCCTCTCCGGCGTCCATTCCCCCGAACAACTGCTGGCCAAGATCCAGCGGCCACCCGAACAAGGTCCGAAACCCAAGCCAAACCCGGATAAACCAAAAAAGGATCCGGAGGATGAAAAACAGCCACCACGCCGCCAGCCGCCCCGACCGCAAGCCGGTCCGGCCCCGAAGATTCCTCCCCACGTGGCCAAGTACTTCAAGGCTCGCCGTGGTTACGCGAACTACTACTTTAACCTCTTAAACCGGGACCGCATCTGGAATCGCTTTCAGGCAGAAACCGACTGCACGCAACTCGATGGCAAATGGACGCTTTCCGGTACCATTCCCAATCGTGGCGATGTTGAAATCATCCTGGACGAGGAAGAAATTCGAGCTGACTTCCCGCAAGGACAAGTGAAAGTCGACTTAACGAAAGATTTTGACACCCAGTTAACGCCGGCAGGAAGCGGTGGCCTCCTGGTGGCTCTGCAAGTCTGGAAGAAACTACTCACCGAAGGACCAACTCAATTCGGAGATGTCCACTACCTTGGTACCGCTCCGGTACTCAACCAAAAAGGTGTTTTTGACGTACTGATCGGCACACGCAACGTGGTTGAAACACGTTTCATGTTTGATCCCCAAACCGGGAAAATGATCGGCCTTGAAATGTATCCAGATTTATCCGTCGATCCCTGCGAAATCACGCTATCAGATTACCGTGATGTCCAAGGGCGTTCTTTACCACACCTGCTCAAAATTCGTTATGGAAATAATGATTTCGCTCAAATCCAACTCACCAATTACGCACTACCAGAAGCGAGTGCCGACAAAAAGACTCCGTAACATCACACCGCTCAAAAGCTAACCATGCCAATCACCATGTTTCGAATGAACCGTACTAAATCAACAGGTATCCTGATCTGTTTGCTCGCCACCGTTTTACTGGTGCTGGCAGCCAATCCCAGTAGCAGTTACGGCCAAAAAAACAGCTTTTCAACCGTCTCAATCGGTGTTCAGTCCAAGATGGTGAAAATCTATGGTGCCGGCGGCATCAAGGGACTGGAAGCCTACCAGAGTGGTTTCCTGATCTCTGACAAAGGACATATCCTGACCGTCTGGAGTTATGTGCTAGACACGGACTACATCACGGCCGTTCTTAACGATGGTCGTAAATTCCAGGCCAAGCTGGTAGGGGCTGACCCGCGACTGGAAATCGCCGTCTTAAAAGTTGAGACCGATCGAGTGGACTTTTTCGCTCCCAAAACTGCCATCGACTTGGAAGCAGGCGACCGGGTACTGGCATTTAGCAATCTCTACGGCGTCGCAACAGGTGATGAACCGGCCAGCGTGCTGCACGGCATCGTTTCGGCTAAGACGCCCCTGGATGCCCGCCGAGGTGCCTTTAAAACAACCTATCGAGGCCCCGTCTTGATCCTGGATGCCATGACCAACAACCCGGGAGCTGCCGGTGGAGCACTGACTAATCGGGAAGGTAAGCTGGTTGGCATCCTGGGCAAGGAATTACGCAATGCCATGACCAACACGTGGCTTAACTATGCGATCCCGATGGCTGAATTAAACCAGGCGATTGATGACATCCTGGCCGGTAAAACACGCCCCCGCAGCGTCGATGAAACCGTCAAACGGCCCGACCGCCCTCACTCGCTCCATAAACTGGGAATCCTGCTGGTACCGGACTTGCTGACCAAAACACCACCTTTTGTAGACCGTGTCCGGAGCAATTCCGCGGCAGCCAAGAAAGGCCTTAAAGCGGACGATCTAATCCTCTTCGTCAACGATCGCATGGCTGAATCCTGCAAAACACTAAAGGAT
Organism: uncultured Pirellulaceae bacterium; assembly: GCA_964640885.1. Lineage (GTDB taxonomy): Bacteria > Planctomycetota > Planctomycetia > Pirellulales > Pirellulaceae > JAZADA01. The sequence goes on from CAZXJC010000779.1 coordinate 6,195, forward strand.
GAATTGTCGCTGATCGACCAGATCGATAGCGTCCAACTGATCATTCAACGTGGCCAGGAATTACTGGAACTCGAACTTAAGCTTTCCGACGGGACATAACTTCACTACGGACGCACGATACCAAAACATGAAAACGAAACTTCTTTTTTCGCAC
>CAZXJC010000780.1:0-4120 GCA_964640885.1 uncultured Pirellulaceae bacterium
GGCGGCACTTATGCAGCTGCGGCCGGAGACTTGGATCAAGATGATGATCAGGACGTTGTGTTGGTAAGCATGTCCAATGACTGGCGAGACCCCGCCCACCCTAGCATTGTTTGGTTAGAGAATAATGGTCAGCAGGATTTCCAGAAACAGTGGCGGCTCGATAGTAAACCGGTTGAAATGACTTGCGTTGCTTGTGGCGATTTGGATGGTGACGGGAAGCTGGATGTGGTCGCTGGCGGTTTTCGCATACCTACTTCAGCGGCTGAACCGGTGATACCGATAACAGCTTGGCTTAGTGGATCGGGGAAACCATGACTCGACTCCATTGGATACTTATTGCGTTGATCATTGCGGAGACCACGTCCGTTCTCTGGGGCTGGATTGGTCGGGATCCACATCAACCACTGCCAGTAACACGCTTGAACGTGCTTGATCCGACGGCAGTGGAAGATATTCGTCGCTTGGAATCGGAACATCGTAGCGACAATCGCAAGGACTGGCTTGATTTGGCGGCCGTCTACAGAACCTTTGGGTTATTGCCAGAAGCTCTTTTTTGTTACGAGCAGGCAGAGAAGATTAGTCCCCTGAGGCCGAAAGATCACTTTGCCTGGGGGATTTGCTTAAGTCGCTTTGGTGAGATAGCTGAAGCCCAGGAGCATTTGCTGAATGTTATTGCGGCTCATCATGAATGGCAAGAAGATGCCTGGTTGCAAATTGGTTTGAATTACTTGCGGCAGGAAGATCCTGAGCAAGCCGAACAGGCGTTGCGTAATGCCAAGCAACGACCGATTGCCAAGCTGGCTTTAGCCCGCTTGTTAAGCCGGACTGGTCGAGAAAGTGAGTCGCTCCAGTTATTGGAAGAACTCCTCGAGCGATATCCGAATGGATTACGCATACACCAGTTGAAAGCCTGGGTTCATCAGATGAAAGGAGAAACTGGCCCCGCAGAATATCATCGAGAACGGGTCCTGAGGGCTGCCGACAGTTTGACAACTCACGATCGATCCCGACAGCAGGACGATCAGTGGTTCCAGAAAATTGGTAACGGACGGTTTTTCTTTGAAAGTTTACTGGTGGAAGAACAGGGTGACCTGCGTAAAGCAATCGATCTTTCGTTAGTGGGATTGAAAGCGGCCTGGCAGGAAGATCGTGCCTTGCGGTTGATTTATTTGCGATTGGCCAATGGAGAACCGGCTAAGGCACTGCAAGCCTGCGAAGAGTTTTTTGTGAGGGTTGGAGAATCGGTGGAATCGCTCACGCTGGCCGGTGAAGCCTTGACTGAAATGGGAAGAACCGAGGAAGCGATTAAAGTGTGGCAGCGAGCGACACGTTACCGATCGAGTCGGTTTGTTGACACGAATATGCGGGTCAATGAAAAACTGAATATGGCTTATCAAGCCAGCGGTGAAGAGGGAAAAGCGGCTCAGCAAAAAGGCTTGATGCGACTGGAAAAAGCACTCTTGATGTGGAATCGAAATGAAGTCAGAAAATCCCTGGTTGAGTTTCAGGGAGCAGTCGAGGTAATTCCCGATTCCGTGATTGGCTGGTTTTATCTTGCAGAAACTCGCAGGTTGCTGGGAGATGGAAGCGGAGCCAGAGAGGCTTATCAAACCTGTTTGCAACTGGACCCCCAGCATGGCCGCGCCCAGCGCAGGCTGGCTCAACTCAGCCAATAGCTGCTGCTAGTACGAATGCAGTAGAAGAGGATAACTCGTTACAGTGGCTTATCGAAATGAGTCCGATTCAATAGTGTTTTGATAGTTTGGTTCTGTTATCTTGAGAAGCATGATGGATTGGGAACTCATTGTTTACTTGCTCGTGGCAGGCTTCGCGCTGCTGCCGCTGCTGATTCGCTGGCCTGCCGCCAGCCTGACGGTAAAACTAAGTACGATAGTAGTGGTAATCATCTGTCTGGGGGCGGCTATCCTGGTGCCACCTCCGAGCGTTCGACCAGAGCACGTAGATTTGGCTGACCCGACAGTTCCCATCAAGCTCAAAGACCTGGTGCCACCGATTGTGCTGGGGCAAGGCTATGTCTCCTCGCATACCTGCCGCAGCTGTCATCCACGTGAACATGCTTCTTGGCACCAAACCTTCCATCGCACGATGACCCAGTTGCCGACACCGGAAACGGTGCTGGCTCCTTTCGACGATATCCACTTGAAATCCCGTGGCCGAGAGTTTCACTTGACCCGTGAAGGTGATCAGTTCTGGGTAACTATGCCCAGCCCAGATTGGGAACACCTTCGACAAGAGAAGCAAGAGGACCCTCTGGAGGGAGACCCCATGACCACCCGCCGGCGGATTGTCATGATGACCGGTTCTCACCACTTTCAGGCTTACTGGGTCCGTATCGACCGCGGAAATGATATGAGCCAGTTGCCCTGGGTCTGGGACATTAAAGAACGGGAATGGCTGCCTGCAGAAGATGTTTTTATTCGTCCCCCGGATGGCGGGCGCCGTTTGCAAGTCTGGAACGATAATTGCGTGGCTTGCCATGCTCTTAATGGACGGGACAAGGATGCAGATGAATTATTTACGGAAGTGACAGAATTGGGTATTTCTTGTGAGGCTTGTCATGGCCCGGGACAGGAACATGTAGAGCATTACCGTAACCCACTTGCCCGTTACCAGGCGTATGGGACCGAGTCGAAAGATACGAAGATCGTTAATCCAGCCAAGTGTTCGGCTACCACTGCGAGTCAGATTTGTGGCAGTTGTCACAGTGCCGGTCGCAAGAAATACTACCTTGATGAAAATGCTGATCATCACAACCAGGGGCTGCGATACCGTCCAGGAGATGACTTGGAAGAGACCCTCCACTTGTTTCGATTTGGTGACAAGGAAGCGGAATCACTCAACGAAACGGTAGCCAAGTCAGCCTTTTGGCAAGATGGGACTTTGCGTGTCGGTGGCCGCGAATACCTGGCGATGATTGAATCACCCTGCTATGCCAACGCCAGTGAAGATCGCCGCATGAGTTGCCTGTCGTGCCACTCTATGCACCACAGTGATCCAGATGATCAATTGTCGCAGCGCATGGACGGCAACCACGCTTGCCTGCAATGTCATCAAAAGTTCGAAAAACGGATTGCGGAACATACCCACCATGCAGCCGATTCTTCTGGCAGCAAGTGTTACAACTGCCACATGCCACACACTTCTTATGCACTGCTGAAGGCGATTCGCAGTCATCGGGTGGAAGTTCCCAGTGCCGCGGTTAGCGCCGCCAAGGATAAGCCTAACGGTTGTAACCAGTGCCACTTGGACAAGAGCTTGAAGTGGACTGCCGATTATCTCAACAAGTGGTACCAGATTGAGACCGGAGCTTTGAGTTCTGAACAGCAAACCGAGTCGGCAACGTTGACGCTGTTGCTGCGTGGAGATGCTGCCGAGCGTGCTATCAGTGCTTGGACATGTGGCTGGCCAGCGGCCCAGCAGACGTCACCATCCTTGGGACTGGTACCTGCCCTGTCTCGGTTGCTGGATGATCCTTACACGGCCGTCAGGCGATTGGCTTTTCAGTCATTGCGCAGCATGGAAGGGTTTGAAGACTTGCAGTTTGATTTTGTTGGTTCGGAGCAGCATCGCAAGGATGTTCAAGCAGAGGTGATGTTGCGCTGGGAGCGCTTGCGCGGGACCATACCCCGGCAATCATGGTCTGCCCTGTTGTTAGACGATGAAGGTAAGCTTCAGCTTGATCGGTACCTTGAGTTACTCAAGCGGCGAGATGACCAGCCAGTGGAATTTCCGGAATGAATCAGCCTGCTGCACCAAAACGAAGACGTGTTCGATCCTCGGCGGCTAACTTGTTGACACCCCAGCAAATTTCCAGAGGACATTTGCGATTTGGCTGGATTTCACTGGCTTGTTTTTGCCTGCTGGGGATTTTTCTCGAGAGTCTCCATGGCTTTAAGATCGAATGGTATTTGAGCGAAGCGATGGCCGCTCGTCGTGGCTGCTGGCTGGCTGCCCATGCCAGCGGTACCTGCTTTAGCTTGTTGCATCTCGTCTTTGCGGTGACCGTTGTTTATCTTACTGACTGGCGGCCCAAGTCGCGCCTGCTGGCCTCCTACAGCCGCTACAGTGCGACTGTCTTGATCCCGGCCGGATTCTTGTT
>CAZXJC010000781.1:0-8036 GCA_964640885.1 uncultured Pirellulaceae bacterium
AATTGGCCGGTCGTAACCCGGCGCGACTCACTAGCGTCCAGCCGCCCCCGACTGCGACCAGCAGTAAGGCGGTGGCCAGGGCAAGTTGTGCATCCAGGTCACGCACTTCTCGCAGCACGTAACGGGCTCCCAGCAAAGCGAGCAGTAGCGTGGCGAGGAACCAGGGGGCTGCCAGCAGCGCTGCGATCTGGCCGGCCGGCTGGCTAAAAGAACAGGCCAACGCCACGACGGCGATTCCCCAGATCATGGTCGCTGGACTTCGATAGTCGGTTTCTATCGAAACCAGGCTGGCCTGTTTTAGCAGTCGTAATCCGAGCGGTACTACTAGCAACGGACCTAGGAACAGAATTGCGGTGGCGAGTGTTAGCATGTTTTACGGTATTCAATCAGTAGCAGTTGTTTACGTTTGTACAGATTCCTGCATCGCCTGGCCCGAGAGCCTGCGAAAACGAGCCTGCTCACGCCTCGCATAGGGATAGCCTAGCCAGACTAGCCAATGGGCTGGACGCGAGAAGACGATGATTTGATAAGTGACGCGATCAGTCTCGTGATCCCAGCGGACCGTGAACTGTTCTTCGCCACGTTCCAAGTGTTCGGTAAGGGTTCCATAGGCAAAACCGAACCGATCAGAATCTCCCGTTTCGTCAAAGGTATAGACGATGCGAGCTGCGTTGAGGGCCCAAAATCCAGATCGGAATAGCACGGCAACGATGGTTCCTTTCTCGATGGTTGCCGTGGGCCAAAAGAGGCTCACCATGGACCGAGGGAACATCTTCCATTCTCGGATTGCCTGCTTGGCTCGTTGATAAGTTTCCGCTCCACTTCCGAGATCAATTTCGTAAGTATCGAGTTTAAAACCAGTCGGTGCCGTGACCTCGTCTTGCTTGCCAGCAGTGGCACCTGCGTTGGGATAGCTGTAAGGCTGCTCCTGGCAGTTTCTCAAGAACTCGTTGATCGTGGCTTCGTCAGGTTTCTTGAGCGTAAACATGGTTTCAACCGTCTGCCAATTTCAGTATTAAGTGACCGATTTGTGAAGATAAGATGTGAACCGCTACTGACGGGTTAGTTTAACAAGAGCCACTCCTTGTGAGCGATTTTATTTGCGTTTCTTGGCTCCGACATCAAATGGGTGCCGGTAAATCGCGACGTAGGAAGAGACGCGTTGCGGTGAGGAAACAGCAGGAGCCGAGGGTCAGCAGCAGCAGGTGGGAACCGAGGGGCCCGGGGCGCTCATAATGACCCGCTGCGTCGAAACGTACCAGGTCCCAAAGTTGTTCGGGTGAGCGTAACAAGATGTTTACAAATAACTCTGGTTCGTAAGCAGTGAAAAAAGTGCAGTGTAACAACCAGCTGAGCTGTTCAGAGGCCAGGCCAGCAATGTAAAAAACCATTTGGACCAGGTAGATCCCGACCACGATACCGATGGTTCTCCAGCGATAACGATCCCAGGAGGACATCAGGCAGGCCAGGCCAGCGATAAAGAAACCGAGGCAGAACAGGTTAGTCACGGCCGGCAGAAAATGCCAACTAGAAGTCAGCTCCGACATCGGCCGGATCACTTCCCGAGGCTTTGCCAGTGGGTTGGGGAGCTCCAAGTCGACCAGGGGTAGTTCCATTGTGACGGGTGTTTTTTCGGTCACCTGGCAGATAGCAATTCCAGTGCAGGTCCCCAGCCAGGCCATCAGCACAAGTCCTGCGATGCCCAGAATTGTCATGCTGGCATGCGTCCAAAACAATCGCAGGCGACTGACTGGTTGGGCTAATAACAGTTCCAGGGTGCCTCGTCCCAACTCGCCACTAACAGAATCCGAACCACGGGCAATTGCCCAAATGACAATCGAGGTGACCACCAGCGGTTCGTCGAAGGTGATGGCAATGCGACCGGTGTAGGTTGTCAGTTCTTCAATTGGAATCGGGAAAAAACGTTCCAGGTGTTCAAATTGTTCCAGTACTTTCTGAAACCGGCTCATGTCAAAACGACTGACAATCCAGACCCGTAACCAGCAGAAAGCGTAGAGGATTGTCGCGCAACTTAACCACAACCACCTGGCGTCGTAGAGATATTTTCTGGTTAAGGTTTTGTTCATCGGACTGGGCTGGCTGGAAGTTCGGTTAGATTCTCGTGCTGTGGAACTGGTCATAAACGGTCGACAGGCCAACGGGTGAAATCTCCATTTCGGACAGGCTTGCTTGGGCGAGCCAGTCGAGCAGTTTAGAAAAATCACCGCTGACTTCGATTGCCACGTGCTGGTCTGATTGCTGTTGAATGGAAACCGCTTCTTGTAACTGCGCCGGTAACTCTGGAAGCGGATTGTTCAAGCGGGCTTGAAGTCGGTGGCGCTGCTTTAGTTCTGACATCGGTTGGATGTGAACAAGTTGCCCAGCGCGGAGGATGGCGACTCGATTCGAAATCGCTTCTACCTCTGACAACACGTGAGATGAAAAGACGATGGTCTTTCCAGCTGCCTGGAGTTGGGCCGCAATTTCCAGAACTTTTTGACGAATCGTCGGATCTAAGTTGCTGGTCGGTTCATCCAGGATGATCAAGGGAGCATCGGTTGCCAGGCTGCCAACCAGGGCCAGTTTCTGTTTCATCCCAGTTGACATGTTGGAAACACGACGCGAGAGGTCAAGTTTCAACTGATCAGCCAGTTGCTGACTGCGCTCGCGATATGTGTTGTTGCGCAGCTGCGACATGAATTTCAAGAAACGGTGACCGTTCATGTTGCGAAATAAACGCACATCTCCTGGCAAGTAAGCGATCCGGCGGCGTACCTCGATCGATTCAGAAGTGCAGTCTTTTTGGTCGACCTGGGCCTTTCCTGAGGTAGGCTTCAAAAATCCCATCAGCAATCGCAGCAAAGTTGTTTTGCCAGCACCATTGGGTCCCAGGAGTCCAAAAATCTCACCTGCTTGGACTTGCAAGGAGCAGTCTTTCAACGCCGTTACGTAACGGTCCTGGCCCCGTCCATTCCAGCTGCGGAAGCGCTTGGTCAGTTTGTCTGTGGTAATTAAGGGTGTGGACATGAAAAGAGAACACGAGCGGACTGGTGTGAGGTAATGAGTCGCAGGTGTTTAAAGAAGGAGATGGTTTACTTACGTTGCAGCGAGAACAGGTTCGTAGGACGAGCGTTTGTCTACTATACCGCTGCTTGTATTCTCTCTCAACGGGCCATCCCGACCAAGAAATCAAGTGGTTTTCTGGACCTGGCGTACTTGCCCTGCGGATGGTTGTCAGTCTGTGCCAGTGAGAATTAAGTAGTTTGCCTGCAAATTTGGAGCAGAGATGGTACGCTGTTGGTCGCTCCACTGGCCGACTGACTACGTGAGGGACCACGTAATGAACGAAACGGACCGCTCTCTGCATGACCAGCAATTTCAGGCTCAGTTAAGCCGTGTTCGTAACGGATCAGAAGCAGCCGCAGCTGCACTCATTAGTGAGTTTGGTCCTCACGTTTACAGGGTGATTCGACGTCGCCTCGATATGAGACTGAGAGTGAAGCTTGATTCTGAAGATATTTGCCAGTTAGTTTGGGCTTCTTTCTTTCGCTATCCAGAGCGGATGGAGCGATTTTCTCAAACTCGTCAACTGGTGCATTTCTTATCGGCCGTGGCCCGCAACAAGGTGATCGAGGGGGTTCGGAAGTACTGGCAAACTCAGAAACATGATGTCTCGCGCGAAATTTCACTTATGGATTCTCGGGCACCAATCTCAATTGCTGAGCGCCGTATTAAATCACCGAGCCAGTTGGCGATCGCAAAGGAATGTTATGATCGCATGAGCGATGGGCTCAGCCGTCGCAATCAGCGAATACTCGGTTTACGGATTGCTGGAGCTACCTACGTACAAATTGCCGCTGAATTGGGCTTACATGAACGGACGGTAAGAAAGGTGGTTGCGGAGTTGAAACGGCAATCGATGGAGGCCGAGCAGGGCGAGTAATGGTCTTTTATCTGCTCAAAGGTTAGTCATGTGCTGACTTTAGGTGGGGAGCGGTGGATATTTTATGCTCCAGGCCATATTCTAGATGGGTTAAGTTGCTTCGAGACCAGGGCGACGAGAGCTCGATTGAGACGGATTGCTGGGAGTAGGTTGTGAGTCAATTAGCACAGCGGATTATTACCGGATTGTTTCTGCTGGTAATCATGACGGCTGGTTTCCTGGTGGCTGCACCGCCAGTTCTGGATGGCCCGCTAATAACTGATGAAGGAAGTTCGGTCGGGAGCGGGCCAGCTGCTTTGTTGCAGTGGGCATCCGCTTTGTCTAGCCGTCAGTTCGCAGTTCGCCAACATGCGACACGACAACTTTTGAAGTCCAAGCAGGCTGCCATACCTGTTTTGAGGAGTGCGGCTTACAGCCAGGATTCCGAAACGATTTGGCGGGCTATTACGATCCTGGAGCAGATGGCCTGCGATGTACACGACGTACAACTGCGAGTAGCTGCCCTGGAGGCGCTCAAGCAAATGGCAAGTGCCAGCGATCCTCGAACGAGACGTCGTTCGACGACTGCGGTGAAACATCATTCACTCTGGAGACAAACACACGCCAGGCTGTTGATCAGTCGTTGGGGTGGCAGCGTGCAGAGTTACAGGTCAGGTAATAAACAGAGTCTCCGCGTCCGCTTGGACAAGACGTGGAAGGGGGGAGATGACGGTTTAGCAGAATTGTTGTTTCTTGGCCCGGTTAACTGGATGTCAATGGAGACGGCGCCGGTGACCGATGAGGCACTGCAGTATATCCAGACCCTGGTTGACTTGGAGCGCCTCTACCTGGGCCAAACCAGGATCACAGGAAAAGGCCTGCCGCACCTGAAGAGTTTGAAGAACCTGCGACACCTTTCCCTGCGTTACCTGGATATTCACGATCAAACACTGCAACACCTGGTTCATCTATCACAGCTGGAGTCATTGGGTCTGGACGATACGGCGATCACGGATCAGGGACTGGTCCATTTGAGACATCTTTCTCAGCTTAAACAGTTGTGGCTAGATCGCACTAAAATCACGGCAGCTGGGCTGGTCCATCTACGTTCCTTACCGGCCTTGAATCGGTTGAACCTTGTGAATACGCAAGTCACAGGTGAGGGCCTGGCCGAACTTAGCCACCTCCCCAATTTGAAATACTTGACCCTGAAAGGGGTTCCCTTAACGGAGGAGGGGATTCGTGAATTATCAGAGCTGAGCCAGTTGGAAACACTGGGGTTGGATACTACGCCGATTCAGGATCACCAGTTACCACACCTCATTGAGTTGAAAAATCTCCAAACGTTGTGGCTTTCTCATAGTAAAATCACGGATAAAGGTCTCCGTCAATTAGAGCAAATGAAACAGCTGCGGCGAGTTTATGTCCAGGGACTGAATGTTTCGAAAGAAACGGCAGATTGGTTCAAGAAAACTCTGCCAGAATGTCGTCTCTATCGTTAGGGACAGCCACGAGTTGCTGAGAATTACAGGTATTCGATCGGGTCACGAGGTTAAGTATGGCGAAGTGGTATTACAAGACTCTCGGTAGCACCGTGGGTCCTCTCTCTAGTCGAGAGTTTCTCGAACGGGTACGGTCTGGTGATGTGACTGAAGAGATGCACGTTCGCAAGGATGATGCACTCTGGGTTCCTGCACGTTCAGTCAACGGTCTGTTCGAATATGCTACTGAGCGCTCTGCCGATACGGTTTGTCCCTACTGCGGGAGTCAAATTGATCCCCCACCAACACGCTGTGCCAAATGTCGACGGAGGATTTCAGTCAGCTATGACGCGCACAGTGGCTCGAAAAAGGCGCGAGTCGAAACAGCAGCCGAACAAATGCAGGTTGGGGAACATATGGATGCCACCCAACCCGATACGGTGACTGCAAATGTGGCGGTGATCACGGCGGCAATCTTCCTGGCAGTTGCCTTTGCCTTCGCGGTTTTCCAGGGATTCAATAAGAACTTTTCAATCATCGACATCGGAATCCTTGTTCTATTGCTCGTGCCTGCGATCGTTGCCGGTGGTGTCTTTTTCTGGCAAACAAAACGTCATGCCAAGGACAAAAGCCGCTAGAACGTTGTCGTAAGCGGCTGATCTTGTCTATAATTCGAGCCATGTGATTCTGGTCGCGATTTCCCGGATCGGTTTTCTGCCTATCTGTAAACTTTGCAACAAGAGCCAGCCGTGGTAGATGATGCAATCGTTGAGCTAAATCAAATCTCCAAGTCATTTGGCTCGGTCAGGGCATTGTCTGATGTTTCCCTGAAGATTGGGCCTGGTGTAACCGGGCTGCTCGGTCCCAACGGTTCCGGTAAGAGCACGCTGATCAAGGTCCTGATGGGACTTTTGCAGAGTGATGGTGGGACGACGTCGGTGCTCGGACTGGATCCAAAGAAGCAGGCTCGCGAAATTCGCAGCCAGGTTGGCTTTATGCCTGAAGATGATTGCTACATTGAAAATGTCGAAGCAGTGGAAATGGTGCGGTTCGCGGCTCAACTCAATGGACAGCCGGCCCTGGAGTCTTTGCGGAGGGCCCATGAAATCCTGGATTTCTGTGGCGTCCAGGAGGAACGCTATCGCTTGATCGATACCTTTTCGACCGGGATGCGGCAAAAGGTTAAGTTCGCCCAGGCCATCGTTCATGATCCCCAGATTGTGATCATGGATGAACCGACCTCCGGCTTGGATCCAGAGGAGCGACAGATCATGTTGCGAAGAATTCGTAACCTGGCCGAGCAGGCAGGTAAAGCCATCATTATCTCCACTCATATTCTTCCGGACGTTGAGGCGGTCTGCGACGATGTACTGATTCTCTCCCAGGGCAAGTTGCGACTTGCCGACAGCCTGCAAACCCTCACCGCTGCGACACCGGAACTTTACCTCAAGGTTTTCGGTTCTGCGGAACTACTGGTCGACTCGTTGACCAGCGTCGGACTCAATGCGGTACTTACGGATCATGATGAGATCGTGGTACAGGATCCTCCGGAAGTGGCGCCGATTTGGGCTTGTGCCAAGAAAACGGGTGTCACGATTCGCTCGCTGACGCCTGCCGAGAATACGCTGGAAGAAATCTTCATGGAAGCTGTCAGCGAGGATGAGCATGCCAATTCATGACCTCGGATATCGCAGTTGGGATGCGCCACCGCAAACAATGAGATTGCGCTGGTTGGTGATTGGCAAGACAGGGATCCGTAATGCCTGGAAAAACAAGTGGTTGGGACGGAGTGTAACCCTTCTTCTTCTGCCATTTGTCTTCATAGGCGGATGTCTTTTTTTCTTTGAACAGGGCGTTGAGCAGGGTTCCGTCGGTGATTTTTTTGTCAACATCATCAAACAATTTAATGGTGCTGCGAGGCTGGTTTCTGAGATAGAGAATAATCCTGTTTCAGTTCGTCATGCGGTTTGGTCCCACTTGATTTTGTTTTTCTTTAGGTATCCACAAATTTTTGGTATGGCCATGGTGGTCGGGTTAATTGCTCCGCGCTTGATTTCCCAGGATGTTCGCTCGCGCGCCTTCTTGCTTTATTTTTCCCGTCCTCTGACACCCCAGGAATATGTTCTTGGCAAGGCCATGACAATTTGTTTTTACCTGGCCGTGATTACGACAGTTCCTGCGCTGCTGCTCTACTTACTTGGCATAGCGCTGTCGCCCGGGATCTCCGTGGTGGCCGATACCTATGACTTGCCCGTACGAATTATCCTGGCCTCGCTGGTACTGATTATTCCCACGACATCGCTGGCGCTTTGTTTTTCTTCACTCACTTCGGAGAGTCGCGATGCAGGATTAATGTGGTTTGCGGTCTGGATCCTGGGCTGGGTAGTCTTTTCAGTGATGAGAGTCGTATTTGTCTTGGAAAGGGGGGACACGCAAGTGGCTTGGCAGAGTAACTGGTCACTGTTGTCGCTCTTTCACACTTTGGGAGAAGTCCAAGTATGGGTTTTTGGCTTGCAACCCGATTTTACCAAGGTCTTGCCATCGATAGTTTTACTGACAGGCATCACGGTGTTGTCCTGGAGTATCCTGATGCGGCGTGTTACCGCTGCCTTGAGACAGTAGGGTTTTTGCGT
>CAZXJC010000782.1:0-4703 GCA_964640885.1 uncultured Pirellulaceae bacterium
TGACGACAAGCTGGCCCCGTTTTCTTGGCTGGCACGCTATACTAATGGTTCTCGCGTCCGAAGTGAGTTTGATCCCAGGTTCCTGAAAGCGAATGGTATGATTCAAGCAGCAGTTCCTCACCTGGTTGAACAACTACGAGAAGTTGTTGGCAGCGATGGCGTGTTGTCGGCTCATTCTGATGTCATGGTCTACGAGTGTGATGGCTTCGTGATCGAGAAAAGCTGTCCGGATGTTGTCGTCTTTCCTGAGACGGCCAGTCAGATTTCAGCTATCGTTCGCATTTGTAACGAAGCAGAGGTTCCATTCTTGCCAAGAGGTGCTGGTACCAGCCTTGCCGGTGGCTGTTTGCCTGTCGGTGGTGGGGTGATGATTGTACTTACCCGCATGAATGAAATCCTGGAAATCAATTTGCGGGATCGCTATGCCGTGGTGCAACCAGGAGTCGTCAATGTTTGGTTGACCCAGGCGCTGAAAGGTTCTGGCTATCACTACGCTCCCGATCCATCCAGCCAGGGTGCCTGTACGATTGGTGGTAACGTGGCAACTAATTCCGGTGGACCACATACCCTTAAGTATGGAGTAACGGTCAATCATGTGCTGGGGGTTGAGGCCGTACTGGCCGATGGTCGCATCGTCCAGTTAGGTGGACCGGCCGAGGAATCTCCAGGCTTAGACCTGGTCGGTACGATTGTTGGCAGTGAAGGGACGCTGGCTATTGTTACCAAGGTCTGGGTGCGATTGACTCAGAACCCGCAGGGTTACCGAACCCTGCTGGGTATCTTTGAATCGGTAGAAGACGCCACCAGCGCGATTAGCGAAATCATTGGTGCTGGTATTGTTCCTGCTGCCTTGGAGATGATGGACCAGGGGATTTTGGTAGCAGTAGAAGAGGCTTTTAAGTTTGGATTCCCACTCGACGCCCAGGCAATTCTGCTTATCGAAGTCGATGGCTTGGAGGCTGGGCTCGATCAACAACGGCAGCAAATTGTAGACCTGTGTATGAAGTGTGGTGGGCGGGAAGTTCGGCTGGCAGCAGACGCTGCCGAACGGCAGAAACTCTGGAAGTGTCGCAAGCAGGCTTTCGGGGCCATCGGTCGCTTAAGTCCCAGTTATTGCACCCAGGATGGTGTCGTTCCACGGACTCAACTGCCAGCAATTCTACAGAAGATCATTGCTACCGGGACCAAGTATGGCATCCGGATTGTCAACGTATTTCATGCTGGTGATGGCAATATTCATCCGATCCTATTGTTTGATGAGCGTGATCCGGATCAGGTTCGACACGTCTTGGAGGCCAGTGGCGAGATCTTGCAGGCTTGTCTGGATCTTGGTGGTAGCGTTACCGGAGAGCACGGTATTGGCGTCGAGAAAATCTCTTTCATGCGTAAAATGTTTACACCTGAGGACCTGAAGGTCATGGAACAATTACGCGAAGCTTTCAACCCAGAGAATCGTCTAAGTCCAGACAAGATGTTACCCACAGCCGGTGCTTGCGGTCTGGAGCAGAAACACCCGTCCAGGCGGGCGGCCCTTTAACGGCGCAGCAAGCAGAGAAGGACAGATCGTGACAACAACAGAGCAGCTACCAAATGAAGAGATAAAGCGCCCGCAGGATCAGGCGGAACTGGTACAGTCTGTGCAAACATGCTACCAGCAGGGGATGGCGATGTATCCGCTAGGTGGAGAGACTGCCTTGGGATTTGGTTTGATGCCGCAAGATCCGGGCACTGGTCTCTCGTTAACTGGAATTAATCGTGTGGTTGATTTTCCGGCGCGTGATTTGACCGTGACGGTGGAAGCTGGATTGACACTGGCATCGTTGAGTTCCACGCTGGCAAAAGAAGGTTTGTGTCTTCCGATCCATGTTTCCGAAGCAGCGACTGCTACGGTCGGAGGAATGGTGGCAACCAATGCTAATGGTCCCGGGCGCTATGGTTTCGGAACGGTACGGGATTACGTGATTGGTATTCATGCTGTTAATGGAACAGGGACCGCTTTTCAGGGCGGTGGTCGAGTCGTGAAGAACGTGGCAGGGTACGATTTGTGCAAGTTGCTTACTGGATCCCTGGGTACGCTGGCGGTTATCAGTCAGTTGACCTTTAAACTCAAACCAATACCTGAGAAGTGGGTGAGCTTGGTTTGCCAGTTACCTGATTGGGAGACGGCTGAGAGTTGCCTGGCAGCACTGGTACATTCGGAGGCGACCCCAGTGGCGGTAGAGTTACTGGCCGGCCCGACGCAGATCGAGGCGGCTGCCGGAGACGGTGTGGCCGTACTGGCCGTTTGCTGTTGTGGGACTGAACCGGAAGTCGACTGGATGCAGCAGCAACTGCAACAGGAATGGCAATCTCAAGGATTGTCAGCTCGCGTCCTTGTTGCTGCTGAGCATGACGCCTTGTGGAACGATCTGGTGGAGTTTCCCGTGGCCGGTCCACATGCCCTGGCATTACAGGCTAGCCTGGTGCCGAGCGGCGTTATTGATTTTGTACGCGAGGTCCGGGAGCTCGATCCAGAGGCTTCGATCTTGGCGCATGCGGGTAATGGCCTGGTGGTAGTTAAGATGCCCGAGTTGCCAAAGGCTGGACTGACTGAAGTCGTTGTGAGAAAACTACATCCCCTGGCACGTCGAAGCCAGGGAAACGTCGTGGTTTTGTCAGCTGAAGGTGCAACAGACTTGACCCATCGTTGTGTTTGGGGCGGGACAGAAATGCCCTTCGACCTGATGGCTCGTATTAAAGAGCGTTTTGATCCCAAGAACCTATTGAATCCGGGGCGATTTGTTTATCCATGAGCAGTTCGGAAACACCAATCCAACTCAGCCCATCAGCCGCATCTTCAAAACCTGGAGAGGCTGGTTCGATGAATCCAGGTGCCGAGATTGACTATAGCTACTTCTTGGACTGTGTTCACTGTGGCCTCTGTACGGCTGCCTGCCCGACTTACGTGGAACTGGGAAATGAAAATGACAGCCCACGGGGACGTATTTACCTGATGCGGGCAGTCACCGATGGGCGTTTGGAGTTGAATCAGCAGGTGCGGCGGCACCTCGAATTGTGTCTCGACTGTCGTGCTTGCGAAACAGCTTGTCCTTCTGGCGTCCAGTACGGGCGTTTGATTGAGCCGTTTCGGATTGCCATGGAATCGAACAGTGATACCCCTGGAAAAACAAATGACTGGTTCCATCGATTTATACTGTTCGGTCTCTTTCCGTTTCCGAAGCGTATGCGCAAAATGCTGGCGCCGGCCCGGCTAGCTCAAAAACTGCGACTGGATCGGCTGTTTCTCAAGAGTGGTGTGTGGAAATGGCTGCCAGCTCGGCTGGCCCGTCTGCTAGTAATGTTGCCCCCATTGAAAAAGTCATTGCCGGCTTTGCCCCCCGTACTGCCAGCCAAAGGTGAACAGCGGGCACGGGTAGCCTTGTTCACCGGTTGTGTTGCTGATGCCATGTTTCGTCATACCCATTGGGCAACAGCTCGTGTGTTACAGGAGAACGGATGTGAAGTGGTAGTGCCCCAAAGCCAGGCCTGTTGTGGCGCGATTCATTTTCATGCTGGAAGCAGCGAACCGGCGCGTGAGTTAGCGGACAGTAATGTCGAGGCGTTCGATGTTGATTCGGTCGATGCGGTAATCGTCAACGTGGCTGGTTGTGGAGCTATGCTCAAGGACTACGGACATCACTGGGAGGATGACGGCCAGGAAGCTCGACAGCGTTTTGCCGACAAGGTGAAGGACGTGAGCCAGTTCTTGCATGAACTAGGATTTATTGCTCCGACCGGTTCGATACCAGTCCGGGCAACCTATCACGATGCGTGTCACCTGGTGCATGCCCAGCAGGTACGTGAGCAACCACGAGACCTGTTGGAACAAGTGCCGGGGTTGGAGTTGGTTGAATTGCCAGAGTCAGAAATCTGTTGCGGAGCAGCTGGGACTTACAACCTGACGGAAACCGAAATGGCCAGTCGCTTAAGCCAGCGGAAATTGAAGAATATCCTGGCAACCAATGCAGACCTGGTGCTGACCGGTAATGCCGGTTGTTTACTGCAGATTGCAACCGAAGCGAGGTTGCAGGGAAAAGGATTTACCGTCATGCACCCGATGGACTTGCTCGACATGAGTTATCGTGGTGAGGCCTTGGAGCCGTAACCAGGACCTTAGCGGATGCGGTTAAGCGGCTTTTTCACTAGGCAAGGTTTCTTGTCTGCCTGGGTACCAGAGGGGACGCTCGGCAAACGTTTCAATTTCCAATCGTGTGTAAACGCTGATCACTTCCGTCAGGGTTGGCCGATCAGCCGGTCGCTTGGCAAGCATAGCCTGTAGTAGTTGACTGATTTCTCGTTGCAGTCCAGGTACCCAGCGACGAACTGCTGGGGGGTGATTGTGCAAGTGGGCGGTTGCCACGTCTTGAGAAGGCAGACCAGCGAAGGGAGTCTTTCCGCTCAGTAATTCAAAGGTAGTAACTCCCAGGCTGTAGACGTCCACTGGAGGTCCAATCGGCATGTCACTGCTAATCATTTCGGGTGCTGCATAGCTCAGTGTACCAACAAAGGGACCGTCAGCAGCACATTCATCGCTGTCGATATGGCGAGCAAGTCCAAAGTCAATGAGTGTGGCGTGTCCGTCGGTAGCCAGCATTACGTTGCCTGGTTTGATATCAGCGTGGATCCAGCCTTGTTGATGGAGTGCTGCGATCCCCTGGCTGATC
>CAZXJC010000783.1:0-3483 GCA_964640885.1 uncultured Pirellulaceae bacterium
CCGCGTTTGAAGTCGAGAAACGCCCGTTTTACGCTACCAGGGATGGCCAGGGAAAACCTGTCCTCGACATCTTCGCTTAAGCAAGAATGGGTTCACGGGAAGCGACTCGATCGAGCCGAACTAGAGAGTGACATTGAGAGCGCAGGGAGCTTGAACTAGAATTACCGTAAGGACGCAAATGCCCAGTTCGTTCGATTCTCGAATTCAAGACGAGTTGTTTTGATCAGTGTCCGGTTCCAAAGGATGTTGTTAAATGCGTTGTGGAATCCTCTCAATTGCGATTCTACTTGTTGTGAGCTCGGCGGGAGCTTCCGATGAGGCTGTTGAACGACAGCGACTCGATTTCTTTGAAGCGAAGATCCGGCCCGTTCTTATCAAACATTGTTACGAATGTCATGCCACTGATTCCAAGAAACTTCGCGGAGGCTTGCTCCTTGATACCCGACAGGGTTTGCTCAAGGGTGGCGAATCGGGGGCTGCTCTCGTACCAGGCGATCCGAAAGAAAGTCTGTTGATCTCCGCCCTGAAGCATGATGGTTTCGAGATGCCGCCCAAAGGCAAGTTGTCCCCAAGGGTCATTGCTGATTTCGAAAAATGGATTCAAGACGGGGCGACTGATCCGCGCAATGGGACGAAGCCGGTTGTCAGACCGAAGTCTATTGATATTGAAGCTGGGCGGAAACACTGGGCTTATCAACCACTCCAGGCTCTAGCCGTCCCAGGAGTGAAGAATACCTCCTGGCCGATTAACGATATCGATCGGTTTGTCCTTGCCCGGTTGGAAATGGCAGGGATGCAACCGGGTCCAGACGCAACCAAGATCGTGTTGGTCCGTCGACTCTATTTCGACTTGATTGGCTTGCCTCCCACGCCCAGGGAGATCACTCAGTTTATCAACGACAAGTCGCCGCAGGCTTACGAGAATCTCGTTGATCGATTGTTGGCGTCACCTCGTTTCGGTGAGCGGTGTGGCCGCCACTGGCTTGATGTATCGCGTTTTGCGGAATCAATGTCGTTGCGTGGCCGAATACTCAAACATGCCTGGCGATATCGCGATTACGTGATTGACGCGTTCAATAATGATAAGCCTTTTGACCGGTTTCTCACGCAGCAACTGGCAGGCGATTTGCTCGAGGCAGAATCAGTGGAGGTAGAGCGGCAAAATCGGATCGCGACCACCTATCTGGTGATGGGTGACGCGTTGCTCGAGAATCAGAACAAGAGCCAGCTCGACATGGATGTGGTCGATGAACAACTCGACACAATAGGAAGAGGTTTGTTGGCGCAAACGGTTGCCTGCGCCCGGTGTCACGATCACAAGTTCGATCCCATCCCTACCAGGGATTACTATGCGATGGCAGGGATTCTCAAAAATGTTCAAGTATAAAAACACTCTAATGTTTCCACGACGATGGAACTGCCTCTGCCGTTTTCGGAAGCGGTCGCGAAACAATCCGAAATTCTCGATGTTGCCGTGGGTAAACTGCAGAACGAACTTAACTCGCTGAAGCCGAAGCAAAAGAAAGGCGGGCTACCGCCTCTGCAAGCGAAAGGCTTACCGGGGATCGTGGTGGATAACCCGGAAGCTAAAGTTACCGGGAGGTGGTCTAAATCCGACGGTGTCACAAATCACGTGGGTACGGAATATCTTTTCTCCGGAACCAGAGGCAATAAGGTCGTTTATCCCGTCGCGTTTCCGGATGAAGGCAGGTACGAGGTGCGTATGACAGTTGCCCAGCACCCCAATCGTGCTCCCAAGGCGATGGTGACTGTCTTTCATAAGGATGGCAGCAAATCTTTTCGCATCGACCAGAGAAAGGCACCGGGGTCGTTCAATAAGGAGAGATCGGACGGCTATTTTCAGTCTCTTGGTTTCTTTGAATTCCCAGCGGGTCAATGCGATGCGGTTGAGATCGCAGTTCAGGATGGTGGTGGGTTTGTTGTTGCGGATGCGGTTCAGTTTTTGCCAGTTGCCAAGGATACGAAAGTAACCCCAATGCAACTGGTTAAACCAAAGAAGCCCCTTACGCCTGAGGAGCAAGAAGCTCGCAAGAAACGAATTGCTGAGCTGACGAAGAAGTTGTCTGCACTCAAGAAACAAAAACCTGTCCGCGAAATGGTCAATTCAGCTGTAGAGAAAGAGAAACCGACGGATTTGAAGATTCATATTCGCGGCAGCATTGATAATCTGGGTGCTATCGCTCCCCGCGGTGTGCTGCAAGTCGCTAACTACGGACCCGCGCCTGAGATGCCCACCAGCAGTAGTGGTCGCCTGGAGTTGGCACGCTGGATCGTTGATCCTGCCAATCCGCTGACGTCACGGGTGATGGCGAACCGCGTCTGGCACTGGCTGATCGGTGAAGGCTTGGTTCGTACTGTCGATAACTTTGGCACACGGGGTGAGTTACCATCACATCCGGAGTTGCTTGATCACCTGGCTGATCGGTTTGTCCAGCAAGGTTGGTCTATGAAGAAACTGATTCGCGCGGTTGTGCTTTCTCGGACTTATCGGCTCTCGTCTGACGAAGTCGGCAAGCAAAAGGATCCGGAGAATCGCCTGTTGACTCACATGAATCGCCGCCGTTTGGATGCGGAGTCGTTACGCGACACAATGCTCGCCTTAAGCGGCACGTTAAAGCTCGAAATGGGAGGAGCTACTTTCCCAGCTGATCTTAAATCGGACGTTGGTTTTCGCTTTGACGCCCCGCGGCGCAGTGTTTACGTGCCCGTGTTTCGCAGCAGCTTGCCGGAACTCTTTGAAGTGTTCGATTTTGCCAATCCAAGCATGGTTACCGGTCGTCGAGAAGTCAGCACGGTGGCTCCACAGGCACTGTTTATGATGAATCATCCGTTTGTTCAGAAGCAGGCGCGGCTAACGGCGGAACGAGTGCTGAGCGAACCGGGGCTGACTGAAGAGAGTCGCATTGACTATGCTTATCTGCAGATCCTGGGCCGCCACGCGACAGAAGAAGAGCTGTCGCTCAGCCAACAGTTTCTCAAATCAGTTGCCGATACGAGAAAAAGGGAGCAGGTTGATGCCTGGGCCCAGATGGTACAATCGATGTTCGCGACGATTGAATTTCGTTACATCCGCTAAGCCAGGTCTTGATCCATGAGTTTCGTTAAGCATTACCAGACACGACGAGAGGCGCTGCAGCGAACCGCCTGCGGATTTGGCAGCCTTGCGTTAGCCGGTTTATGTGCGGACTCCGCTCAAGCGGGGAAGTCGTCGTCAGCTAAACAGCCACATTTTCGTCCCAGGGCGAAGCGGATTATTTTCCTGTTTATGCAGGGCGGGCCAAGTCACGTCGACACGTACGATTATAAGCCGACGCTATACAAGCATGACGGTAAGAAAATGCCGTTCGACGACGCTCGCAAGATTGCTAATACAGGGAAGCGAGGTACTTCCGAACGCGTCATGAAACCGATGTGGAAGTACAGACGCTATGGAGAGTCGGGACGCCTGACTACTGATTTGTT
>CAZXJC010000784.1:0-7913 GCA_964640885.1 uncultured Pirellulaceae bacterium
GAGATGGGTTTCTTGTTGAACAGGGACCCGATATGCTGGCGACCAAAGACCCCTGGGGCCTTGACCTCTGTCGACGCCTTGGTTGTGAAGCCGATTTGATTAAAACCGAGGACGAGTTTCGTCGCGCATTTGTTGCTCGGGGGAATCGCTTGTATCCAGTACCGGCTGGTTTTACCTTGCTTAGTCCTAGCCAATTGCTCCCCTTGATCCAGACTCGATTGCTAAGCCCACTGGGTAAATTAAGAGCCTTAAGAGAGTACTGGGTACGAGTGCGAAGAGAGACCACAGATGAAAGCCTGGCCGATTTTACGCGGCGCCGGTTGGGCAACGAAGTTTTTGAACGGATCGTTCAGCCGTTGGTTGGCGGTATCTATACTGCGGATCCCGAGAAGCTTAGCATGCAGGCGACGTTACCCCAGTTCGTTGCCATGGAACAGGATCATGGCGGCTTGATCCGTGGTGCTCGCCAAGGGAAAAAGCCAGCAGCACAGCAAGGATCTGAATCAGGTGCGCGTTATGGGATGTTTGTTGCTTTACGTGACGGTCTGCATGGCATCGTCCAACGGATGGCAGAAAAACTTCCTGAGAACTCTGTCCAACTCAATGCGACAATTGATCAGATTACCCCCACGACGGATGATCGCTGGGAGATTGCTACGGCAGAAGGAAGTGTGCCAAATCAGTCGTCAAATACGTTTGATGGGGTTGTGGTCGCCACACCAGTCCACGTGGCCGCCCGTTTGCTGAGCATCAGTAATGCTACCTTATCCGATCAATTAAAGGGCATTGATGCGGCAAGTTCGGCAGTTGTGATCAATGGGTTTCGGCGAGAAGATATCTCCCATCCACTCGACGGTTTTGGTTTCGTTGTACCTGCCCGGGAGAAACGTACGATCTTGGCCTGTAGCTTTTCCAGTATTAAATTCGCTGGACGCGCACCAACAGGTAAGGTCCTATTAAGAACATTCGTGGGGGGTGCCTGTCAGCCAGAAATGTTGGAAAAGTCAGACGAGGAAATCCAGCTATCGGTACAGAAAGAGTTGCAAGATCTGATCGGAGTGAAGGGAGAACCGATTTTCAGCCAGGTGGTACGCTGGACCAGGGCAATGCCACAGTACCACGTGGGACATTTACAACGGGTCGGTGAAATTGAACAACAGGTTGCCCGGCATCCAGGACTGGAGCTGGCTGGAAATGGATTGCACGGAGTTGGAATACCCCAGTGTATTCATAGCGGCGAATCTGCCGCGGAACGATTGTGCAACTCCTGGACGGAAATATCAGCAAATAGCTGAATAGCAAAGTAGGATGTATGGCGAGACTCCGACTTAAAGAAGCCAGAGCAAAATACCCGGCTTTGTCGAGCAGGTTCTATCACCGTGAAACCGTCGAGGTGGCTTTAGCCTTGCTCGGTCGACAGTTGATTCACTGGACTCCACAGGGAATGACCTCTGGTCGGATCGTGGAGGTAGAAGCATACTTGCCCCATCGAGATCCCGCTTGTCATACCTATCGAGGTCGTACCCCCCGCAATGAAGTGATGTTTGGTGCTCCTGGATCTGCTTACGTCTATTCGATCCACGCCCGCTATTGCTTCAATACGGTGACCGAATCGATAGGTAAAGGAAGTGCTGTTTTAATTCGAGCCCTGCAGCCCATGGCAGGAATTAAATTGATGCAGTCACGTCGTGGCACGCAGAAGATACGTGACTTAGCTCGTGGACCTGCCCGATTATGCGAAGCATTTGGATTAGACCGGCGCTACAATGGCCTTGATTTGACCGGACCGGGGCGATTGTGGCTCAGTGGGACCAAAAGGGCGGCAAAAACGGGTCGGATTATGCGATCTGCACGGATTGGTGTGACAGAGCCACGACACCGTTGCTTAAGGTTTTTCCTGGCCGATAATGAATATGTAAGTGGACCACGTAAAATGCTCGGAATGAGCCCTGTCAAACGCGGCTAACATGTTAAAAATCAACAGGTTAACGCTGTTTTTTTCAGTACAAGGGTCCATTTCAACGTTGTAATTAAATCGGGTTGGGAATCACCATAAATTTCTTGCCTTATCTAAATTACCGAATTAAGATCGAAATACGGGGTTTTAGTGCTTTTATTGACTTGCTCGGCTCATCGTAGTCGTTGGTCAGCTAAGTACTTACGAAAACAGAGAGCGACGTGGGTTGAAGGCACTCAGAGCTGACAACCCAAGACCTTCTCGACGTCTGGTGAGCGACCAGCATGAAGAGAGAGTCAGGAACAGAACATTCTATAACAGAGGCGACTTTTAAGTCCGGTGACCCGGAGAGGTAAACAGATGTTTCAAATACGACGTACCAGCCTGTGGATCGGGATGGCTTTAGCGATCAGCATGACCGTGGCGAATCAAGATGCCGTTGCCCAATTTGGCGGTGGTTTTGGTGGTGGCCAGGGTGGTGGCTTTGGTGGTGGTCAACAAGGTGGTCAGCAAGGCGGTGCCGGGGTGATTGTGAGTCCCGAGGGCGTCCTGCGCGTCCGACAAATTGATCCCCGTTTGACTCGCAAACGTTTGGATGCAGCTAAGGCAGCTTTGAATCAGAAAGTGGCTCGCCCCAGTAAGCTGCGCAAGATCTCTTTGAATCGTCTAGAGGCTGCAATTGCCGACCGTTTGGCCAATGGCCAGCAGGTCACCGAGGACATGAAGTTCATGGCTGGGATGACCAGGATACAAAATATTTTCTTCTATCCAGAAACAGGTGACATTGTCATTGCGGGTCCCGCAGAAGGTTATGCGGTCGATCCATCTGGCAGGCCGATTGGTTTCGTTTCAGGTCATTCAGTCATGGAATTGCAGGATTTGATTGTGGCTCTAAGAGCATTTCCACCTAGTGGTGACCGTGCCAATGTCATTAGCGTATCGATTGATCCCACGAAGGAAGGTTTGCAAAGGATGCAACAATTCCTGGTAGGAATCGGAGGCCGAGCATTGCCGCGAGATACTGCTCGTATTACTAATGGCTTGCAGCAGAGCTTAGGATTGCAAACGGTAACGATCGGTGGGATTTCACCGAAGACGCATTTTGCTCAGATCCTGGTGGAAGCGGATTATCGTATGAAACTGATCGGTATCGGTTTGGAGAAACCGCCGGTTAAGATTATTAGTTATGCTTCCCGAGCGAATCCTCGTGATGTTGCTCGTAACGCGCTGCAACGCTGGTATTTCACTCCGAACTACGAATGTGTCCGTGTCAGTGATGATGAGATGGCCATGGAACTGGTTGGGGATGGTGTCAAACTGATTGGGGCAGATGAACTGGTAAGGGCCGACGGTGGCCGTGTAGCTACGCAACGTGTTGATCGTGCAGGAAAGGCGTTTGTTCAGTCCTTTACAGCACAGTATCCTCAGTTGGCACACAAGTCCCCTGTTTATGGACAGTTGCGTAACTTGATAGACATGTCGATTGCTGCAGCCTTTATCCAGCAACAAGATTATTACGGCCAGGCCGGTTGGGATATGAAAGTGCTGGCAGACGAGCGACTATTGCCTGTGAACACCTATATAACACCGAACCAAGTTGAAACAGCGGTCAGTGCTATCTGGAAAGGAACCACGCTGATGACACCCATTGGTGGTGGCGTTAATATTCAACCGACGATGGCGTTAGCAACGGATCGATTGTTGGCAGATGAGGATGGCAACCTGAAAAAGGTTCGCCAGCAGGTTAGGGTTCCCGAGTTGGCAAAAGGCCAATGGTGGTGGGACTAAACAGGCTTTCCCAAACGCTAAACCAGGAATGAACAACGAGAGCCGGCTTATGCCGGCTCTTGTTATGCGCCAACGCTCAATACGCTGCCCCGTCGCGTAATGCTTAATGGGCAGCTACCAGTAAGATGCGCAGGTCGCAGACATTCGTATGCGTTGGTCCGGTCTTTATTAATGCTTGTACGGCAGCAAAGAACGAGTAGGCATCATTGCGATCTAAATAATCCTGTGGATCAAGTCCTTGTTGCCTGACGAGTTCAACTACTCGTTCATCAATATACGCGCCGGCGGCATCCGTCGGTCCATCTTCTCCATCGGTTCCTCCGGAAAGTAGGGCCATGTGATGCCAGGAAGATGGCTGATCAGGGATTCTGGAATCCTGGAATTGATCGATGAGGGCTGCCAGTACCAGTTGCTGGTTTCTGCCACCCTGTCCACGAAGAGAAGCTGGGACCAGTTCTACGGTCGGTTCGCCACCGCTTATCCAACAATCAATATTACCCGCTAACCTCATTTGGAGACCTTTGCGGGACAACTGTTGGCCAATCTCTTCGGCACGCCCCTCTAGCTTGAGAG
Source organism: uncultured Pirellulaceae bacterium (assembly GCA_964640885.1). GTDB lineage: Bacteria > Planctomycetota > Planctomycetia > Pirellulales > Pirellulaceae > JAZADA01. The sequence goes on from CAZXJC010000784.1 coordinate 4,319, forward strand.
CAGATTCTGATTCGCACCGGTAGCCCCGTTGTTGCGCTTCGCAGAGAGCGGCCTGTACCGCCAGGTCGTTATTTCCAATGATGAAATTAAAGACATCGGGTAAAGCTGTCCGTTTCGTGGTCACCTGAGTTTTCAAGCGGGATTTTAATGCCTGGTAAATTGGAGCCAGTGAGTCGGTTTGCTGGGCACCGAAGGTGTCGAGTATTTCGATGGCATCTTCGACGCAACTGGAATCTGGTACTGTTGGTCCGGACGCGATGATATCGAGAGGATCTCCCGGTACATCTGAGATAATCAGCGTGATCAAGCGATCTGCCTGGCAGGCCTCGGCGAGCCGGCCTCCTTTAATCTCACTTAATTGTTTACGGACGGTATTTAGTTGTTGGATATTAGCGCCGGCGCCACTCAAGAATTGGGTTACCAGTTGTTTGTCGGCGAGACTAATGCCAGCCAAAGGAGCTGGCAATAGTGCTGAGCCACCACCAGAGAGCAGACAAATACACAGGTCCGTGGGTTCCAGTGAACTCACTAGCTCTAAAATTTTCTGGGAGCCGGTGACGCCATCTTTCGTGGGTTCATTCAGGCCGGCAGGGCGAGCTGGATGCAGGTGAATTGAGCGCAACGATTGGGTGCAATCGGCTGGCACGTTGACCCAGCCCTCGACCTGGCCACTGAACTCTCCCTGGTCGTAGAGAACGCTTTCCAGGCCAGCTGCCATTCCAGCTCCCGCCTTTCCAGCACCGATTACAACAATTCGATTTGCATCGGTAACAGCGAACTGTTGGCCTTCGATGACCAGGGTTTGGTCCTCGAGTGTTACCGCCTGTTTAACGAGGTGTTTGCTATCCACCGCTGCCACGCCAGCGTTCCAGATTTCCCGGCAATCCTCACGCAATTTCTTCCAGGAATCTGTCATGGCATTTCCTGTCGGATGCGTAGTGTGTCAAACCACTGACCTTCATGTTCCACGATAAAATGGCTCAGACTATTAGAAGTTTCTGAGCAACAGGCGATGCCTATTAGAAAGACTTGTTCACTCACCTGAAATTTTCCCACGATGCTAGTCCAAGGAGTACCCTTGCCGCGATTGCCGGGAAGGGAAACGTGATTCAAAAAAGATTGTGCAAATCCCTGGGAGCTAAGTTGAGCTGGCCAGCATCGGCAAAGAGGCTGGTGTGAGCGGACAATTTCCAGCAAACCTGGCATGAATTGGTTTAACAGGATCGGAATGTCGTCATCATGAAGACTCGCCTGATGGCGGCCGGCAGGCGCGATGACAACAACACGTAAGCAGACAGGTGTCCCGTACACCTCTAATCGACTTATTCCCGCGGGCGGCGCGGCAACACCTAGTTTAGCAAGGTCGATGGTCAAATTCGGTTGCTGGGAACTTCCAGTTCCTTGGCGACTGCGCCAAATGTTCAATGCAATGACGACGATGACCAGCATTGCCAGAACGAATGCCAATTGAGGCAATAGGCTATAGAGTAGTTCAAGCTTCATGAATCGAGATTCGAGAACTCAAGTGGTTGCTAAAAAGCAATGTTTTGTGACACGGGTTGCCAGCATTCTAGCTTTACGATCGTAAAGGGAAAACTGCCAGGTCACAAGTTGCTACGGACTCCATCGCAAGGGCCGTCAAATCAGTTGTCTGAAGGTGCTGGGACGTCTGCGAGGGGTGGAGTTGATTCTAAGACTTGGACGGAAACTGAGTCGATCCAGGCCTTTCCCGGGCCGTCTAGCATGAAAGTAACTTGAAATGGGCCACTACGAGGCGCTGCTCGGTAAAGGACAAACTCTTGCCAGCCAACGGTGGAATGAACTCGGTCCCCTAGTGTGGGCCCGCCAAGTGAATCGTAAACCAGTAGATTGCCGTGGGTAGTCTTTGCCTGAGCAGATACCCGGGCCCAACCGCGGATTCTTAGTCTCGTGCCGACCTTGACGTCGATGGGGCCCGTCGTGATTTGGACACGAGGACGTTGGTTTAGATCTGCTGGCTTTCCGGTAGCTTGAGGCTGGGTTGTGAGGTGCAAGCAATAGTTGCCCGCATGCGGCTGGTCAGCGGACAACTCCACTCGAGAAACGAATTGCGTCAATTCTTCCTGGCGATGCAACCAGCCTTCTTGTTGTAGTTGGGCCAAGTTTTCAAAATCACTACCTTTCAGAATATTTTTGCTCCATTGTCCACTTTTCATTTGTTCAACAAGTTCCCAGTGATTTGGCAGTGTTTGGAAGCAGACACAGTAGGGGCTGGAAATTGGCGATGGAAAAAACCGGACCGCTTCGTTCCATAATTCCCAGCGCAGCTGGCACAGTGCCTGGTTTGCTTTGCCCGTGAATTGACTGGCACCGGTACGGTCTCCGCTATTGAGTAATGTTTGGGCCTGGGAAAGATGTTGTTCAGCGATACGTAGTACCTGGTTTATTTGATTGGAAGTTGATCGTAACGGGATCGTGGAGACAACTTGCTTGAACTGACTGTGATGATCAATTGCCAGCTTTAGACGCAGAGTGGCTAGCCGTTGACGATGCTGGCTGGTTTGTTCATAGAGATAGTCGCGGACGAGTTGATCAGGAGTTAAGACGACCAGAGAAACACGTTCTCCGTTTTGCATTGTTACCGGAGTCTGGTTTCCGCGAGTTAACTGTATATTGCGAGGACCATCGGTCTGCAGGTGGTAGGGGCGATACGTGAGAGGTGTCCCCGGAACTTCAAATGAAACGATTTTCGACTTGCTTGGCGAAGAGACATATTGTTGTCCTGCTGAAGACCGTAGCAAGATTAATAGCTTAGCCCGTTCCGTTTGCCAGAGAGACCCTCTAACGTCCGCGGTTCCTGTATTTAGGTCTCCAAGGTAGACGCCGCCAGCTAGCCAAGGTTCAATTAAACGGATTTCCTGGTTGATTAACTCCAAGGTATTACAGCGAATACCGGTACTGGTATCCGGAGCATCAAGACGACTCCAAGATTGAAAGTAAAGACCACGGGCACCGGAGGCTACAGCCGTAAAGGCCAGGAAACGGATTTGTTCCGGTTCAACTTCTCGCGGGAAGAGGTTGCGTGTTCCGAAGGCATTCCATTGACTAATCAGTGTAGCTGACGGTTGCGTGGGGATTGTAACCCAGTAAGAAGTTCCGTGTCGTAGTTTAGCAATATTCTCGCGCAGTTTGCGGGTTGCTGCATTGAGATCTTCACTCTGGTAAAGAGGGTTCCATGGTAGGCGTAATAAATCACATTGACGACTATAAGTGTTTAACATCGTTGCGGGAGAAGCCGCCAGCAAGGGAACATTGGGTGACTCAAGATCCCGTATTGAACGGGCCGTTTCACTTATGCCAGTCAAATTGCTCTTGTTTAAATTCGCCCCTAAATCAAAAGCCAGGCAACGATCGCGTATTGTTTGCAAGGAATGATTCGCAGCCGGATTCTTGGGAGGGACGATGAACCACATTCCCAAACGTTTTGCTGTTGTGACCTGGTCAGCCGTCGGCTGATGTTTTAGCGCAATCGTGTTGAAACCTAGTTTTTGAAGCCATTGCAATGACTCACCGTTGTATTCAATAATCCGCGGAAAAAATGGACGCTTTTCAATAA
>CAZXJC010000785.1:0-6530 GCA_964640885.1 uncultured Pirellulaceae bacterium
TACTCGTCATACAGACTGGGTGACAGCGATCGCCTTCAGCCCAGACGGAAAACAACTGGCAGCTGGCGGCAGTAACTTTAAGCAAGAAGACACTCTCAACATCTGGGACTGGCAGAATAAAACCATCATCCGAACACTGCCAAATTACGACATTTGCGGGTCGGCTTGCTGGGCTAAGATTGACTACAGTCCCGACGGTCGTCTACTTGCCTATCCGGGACAAGATGGCGACATCCAGGTAAGTGAAGTCAGCACGGGCAAGATCGTTTCTCGTCTCAAGGGACACGACAAGGTGGCCGAGCGAGTCTGTTTCAGTCCGGATGGGACACGTCTCGTCTCCAGTTCTTATTACTCCCCGCGGGATCAAAACGTTAAAATCTGGGACTGGGCAGCTGGCCGTGAAGTATTAACGCTGGGTTTAAACTCTAACGTTACGGATGTGTCTTTTGGTCCACGTGGAAAATGGCTGGCAGTGGCAACGGTCGCCCCGACAACCGATAAGATGATTCGGCTCTGGAAACTGGACAAAGGAGACAAGGCCACCTTCTCCCAGGTCCTGGTAGGCTTAAAACGCAGAACCCTCTCAATATCCTTCAGTCCAAACGGTCAGTTTTTAACCGCTGGTGGCTTTGGCAACCAGGTAGCCGTCTGGAAAATAGATGCCACTCACCCTTACCGAATGTTTGTTGGACACAAGGACTATGTTGCCAATGTCCTGTTCCATCCGGATGGCAAACGAATTATTTCCTGTAGCGGGGACAACTCGATCAAAGTCTGGGACAGCAACCAGCGGCAAGGCACAGTTTCCCTGGAGAATAAAGCGCGAGGCGGGTACGCAGTGGCATTCAACCCGCAAGGCAACCAAATCGCGATGAGAGCCAAGGCCCATACGATCGGTATCTGGGACACAGCAACGCATCGCAGCCTGGCCACGTTGACCGGGCATCAAGGTCCGATTTCGGCACTAGCCTACTCCCCAACGGGCAGCCAACTGGTTTCCGGAAGCTACGATCACACCGTCAAACTATGGGACACTGATCGCTCGCAAGAACTATTCACCTTCAAGGACCACACTGATGACGTGCTTGATGTAACGTTCAGCCCCGATGGCACCTTAGTTGCTTCTGCCAGCTGGGACGGAACAGCGCGTGTCTGGGATACGAGTAACGGCAAATCGATCTCCGTGTTTCGCGGACACACGCAACAACCCCGATCGTTGGCGTTCAATCCCGATGGCACTAAAATCGCGAGTGTCGGTTACGATACCGTCGTTCGGTTCTGGGACCCTAAAACAGGCCTGGAACTGTCCACTCTCAAACCGACACAAGGTTACCAGTTCGCTTCAGTCGCCTTTAATCCGGACGGCAGCCAAATTGTCGCGGGAGAAACAAACGGCCGCCTGATCGGCTGGAACGTCGCAACAGGCGAGGAAATCTTCAATATCGAGGCACATCAAGATCAAGTGCGAGATCTCTCCTTCATGCCGAACGGCCATCGACTGGCCAGTTGCAGCTGGGATCACACCGTCAAACTTTGGGACACCAGCACCTGGGGAAATATCGCAACCTTGCGAGGTCACGTAAGCCACGTTAATGCCGTCAGCTTTAGTCCCGATGGTCAGTGGCTTGTGTCGGAGGGGTCACTCTCTATCTTACGGGACGGAAGACCCTCATCTGCAGGCCCTGAGGACAATAACGGAACACCGTAATTGACGGTGGGAGATGAACCTCTATCGGAAACCTAACAAGGGGATACCAATCGCCCGGCCGCACCGACCTCTGGTGGCCATATTCCGGGTCGCAACAACACTGACAGTTTGCGACGTGGTGAGGCTCTGCGGTATGATGCAAGTATTCGACAGCCCGCAAACAAGCAGACGCTATGAAACGCCAATCGATCGCCCTCATCCTTGTTCTCGCATTTGGCGTGACAACTCTCGACGCACAGGAGAGCGAGGAAAAACACTGGGCATTTGTGCCTCCCCAGCGTCCAGCAATTCCGGCAATCACCGCTGATCAATGGAGTCGCTCTCCCATCGATCGCTTCATCCTGGCCGAACTTCATCGGCGCAAGCTAACCCCGGCACCACGGGCAGAAAACTCTCGACTGTTGCGCCGCGCCTCTCTTGACCTGCTCGGCCTCCCACCGACGCAATCGCAGGTGGAAGCTTACCTGGAGGATCAGCAACCGGGGGCCTGGTCACGCGTTATCGATCGCTTATTGGCTTCCCCTCGTTACGGGGAGCGCTGGGGGCGACACTGGCTGGACCTGGCTCGTTACGCCGATTCCAACGGATTTGAATTCGATTTTGTCCGTCCCCATGCCTGGCACTATCGCGACTACGTGATCGACAGTTTTAATAGCGACAAGCCGTACAACGACTTCGTCCGCGAACAGATTGCCGGCGATGAAATCAACCGTGGCAACTTCGCCTCCTGGGTCGCAACTGGATTCTGCCGCAACGGCCCGACGGTGGGCAATCAGACCCTGGAAAAAAATCGCTACGAGGAATTCCATGACATCATTTCGGCAACTTCGGAAGTATTTCTTGGCTTGACCCTGGGGTGTGCCCGCTGTCATGACCACAAGTACGATCCAATTCCGCAGCGCGACTATTACTCCATGCTGGCCATCTTTCATACCAGCAGCAAACGAGAAAAACTGATCGGCAGCAAGCAGGACCAGCAGGACAACTCGCGGCTCAGCAAGGAGATCCGCGACCGCAGGGAGCAACTACGAAAACTGACGGACCAGCCGGCCCCTGGTAAGTGGCGACTGATCGACGGGACGCTCGTCCAGGAGATGACCGGTAACAACATCCGAACCGTCCTGGGAGATGCTGACTGGAAGGATTACACGCTGGAAGTGGAGGTCAAGAAGACCGCTGGATCCACGGAACCTTTTAATTTCAATGCGGGGATCTACCTTGGAATCAGATCGCAGGACTTCGGCAACGGGTTCCTGCTGCACCTGGGAGCGTCAGACAATCGCGAACACGAGATTCTTCGTGAAGTTAACGGTTCGTTCGTCCGGTTGGCCCCTCGCGTTGCCGGCACAATCAAGACAGGGCAATGGTACAACCTTAAGCTCTCCGTTGGCCAGGGGCGTCTGCAGGCCTGGCTTGATCAGCGTCTCCTTTTCGATATCACGGATCAGAAATACCCGACCGGAAAACTCTCCTTCGGAAACTGGCTCTGCCAGACAGAGTGGCGCAAGCTGCGGGTTACAGCCGGGGATGGAACAATACTGCAAACAGGATTTCCTGAATTACAGGCAAGCAACTTTCCACCAGCCTCGGATGTCACTTTCACACGCGATTCTCTTAACCACGAGATCAAGGTGCGAGAGGATCAGTTGGCCCGGCTCCCGATTGCCATGGCGATTACCGATGAAGCCAGCAAGGCCAAGGTGACGCATCTTCACCAACGCGGGGATTACCGTCAGAAGGGAGAAGTGGTAGGCCCCGGGGTACCGTCGGCGTTAGTCGATCGCCCGCTCCCATTCCCGGCAGCTGCCGAGGGACAGGCAACCACCGGCCGACGCACGATCCTGGCAAACTGGCTTGTCGACCGTCAGAACCCGCTGGCCGCTCGCGTGATGGTGAACCGCATCTGGCAGTTCCATTTCGGTGTAGGGCTAATAGAAACTTCCAGCAATTTTGGCTTAACCGGAATGAATCCAACTCACCCGGAATTACTCGATTGGCTGGCCGTGGAATTCATGGAGAACGGCTGGAGCATTAAACATCTTCACCAGTTAATCATGAAGTCAGCCGTCTACTGCCAGCTTTCCAACTCCCGTGCCCCGGCAATGGCAGCCAATCGAGCCTCCGACCGTCACGGCCACTATCTTTCCCGTTTCCCCATTCGACGCCACGAGGCCGAAATCATCCGGGACCGTATTCTCTGGGCCAGTGGTGCTCTGAACTTGCAGATGCATGGACCGGGAATCATGCCACGCATCCACCCCGGTGTGCTCGCAACCAGTACAACTCGAAAATGGCCCGTGATCGAGACAGAGAACTCCTCTCACTGGCGACGAAGTGCCTATATTTTCATTCGGCGCTCCGTCATGCTTCCTCTCCTTGAATCATTTGATGCACCCGTAACAACTCAAAGCTGTGACCGCCGAATCTCTACCACGGTACCGACACAAGCCTTACAGATGATGAACGACCGTTTCACTAACGAGCAGGCCAACCTGATGGCAGGCAACATTATTCGCGCCATCCCGCAGGAAACCGTTAAACAAGTGGAAGTTGTTTACTGGCGGGCACTGGCCCGGGCGCCCACCAAGCAGGAATTGAGCGACTGCCAGGATTTCTTGAAAGAGATGAACGGCTACCACAAGCAACGGGGCTCAGACAACCCCGATCAACGACGACGACAAGCCCTGGCCGATTTATGCCACGTGATGTTTAACCTTAACGAATTCGTGTACCAAGACTAATGAATCCGCAAGATCCATTCTTATCCCGTCCGCCTTCGGTCCACGACTCCATGGTGAGTCGTCGGCGACTACTGCAGACCGCCGGCGCGGGCTTTGGATCACTGGCGCTACAACACTTACTCAACCAGGAGACGGCTGTTGCCGTCGATCCGGCCGTGAATCCACTGGCCGCTCGTCCGCCTCATTTCGCCGCCCGGGCCAAGTCAGTAATCTTCCTGTTTGCCTACGGGGGACCAAGCCACGTTGACTTAATCGACTACAAGCCGGCCCTTGAAAAGTGGCATGGCAAATCGATTCCGGTCTTTGACAAGGCAGATGCTTTCAACAAGACGACTAAAGACACGGCCATGAAAAGCCCTTACCGCTTCGAGCGGCACGGGAAATCCGGCCTCTATATTTCCGAGCTATTTCCCCAGATAGCGACCTGCGCCGACCACCTCTGTATCCTGAACTCACTCCACTGCGAATCAAACAACCACGCCCCCGCTCTCTTTCAAATGAATACTGGTTTTATCCTGGCCGGTCGCCCCAGCATGGGGTCGTGGGTTACCTATGGACTGGGATCCGAAAGCGACTCGTTGCCAGCGTTCGTCGTCATGTGGGATCATCGTGGCGGTCCGATCGGTGGAGCCCAGAACTGGACCTCCGGGTTCCTGCCGGCGGCCTACCAGGGAACGCCACTGCGTAGCCAGGGGGAACCAATTATTGACTTGAAACCCCCGGTTGGCACGACCGCCGAACAGCAGAAAATACGGCTCCGTTTCCTGGAAAAGCTGAACCGTCGCCATCTCGAACAAAACCCGGGAGAGGCCGAATTGACGGCCCGGATTCAAAGCTATGAACTGGCCTACCGAATGCAGATGGCTGCCCCGGAAGCAGTCGACCTGGAACAGGAGACCGAGGACACCCAACGACTGTACGGGATCGATCGCCCCATTAGCTCCTACTTCGGTCGTCAGTGCCTGTTGGCCAGGAGGATGGTGGAACGAGGAGTTCGCTTCGTGCAGGTCTATTCCGGTGGTGCTGATCAGCAGCTTAGCTGGGACGCCCATTCGGGATTGCGAGACAACCTGGAACAACATTGCCCCGAAGTAGATCAACCGGTCGCAGGACTCATCAAGGACCTGGACCGCCGCGGCCTCCTCGATGAGACACTGGTCATCTGGGGTGGTGAATTTGGCCGCATGCCAACAAACCAGGGGACGATCGGGCGCGATCATAACCCGCGCGGCTTCAGCATGTTCCTGGCCGGCGGTGGCACTCGAGGAGGCATGAACTATGGGGCCACGGATGAATTCGGCTACGCTGCCGAAGAAAAGCCAACCTCGATTCACGATCTGCACGCGACCTGCCTGCACTTACTGGGCATGGATCACGAACAGCTAACCTATCATCATCGCAGCCGTGACATGCGACTGACCGATGTAAGTGGTACGGTCATCAAGGATATCATCGCTTAGCAAACGCCACGTTGCATCTCGCAGGCATTTTCAGCGAATAGCCGAGTAATCGGTCGCCTTCATGTAGGTTGCTTCCGGTGGCTTGGCCAACCGTCCGACACCTGACTCCCGGGCTGCCTTCTTCCAGGCGGGATCTGCGATACACGCCTGCCACGCTTTCTTCGCGGCGTCCCGACTGTCATGCTTGATAATGTAGATCAAGTGATCTTTCGACTGGGGTTCATCCGTCGGATGCCAGTAGGCGACCGATGCAATACCATGCTTCTTGAAGAGTCCAATCGTGTGATCACGAAAACGCGCAGCCAGTTTCCCCAGTTTTCCGGGAGCAGCCTGGTAAATTCGCAGTTCGAAAACGTCATCCTGGTCAGCCTTTCCGTTCTTCCAGGCCGGCGAGTAATCGGTCGAGGTCATGTACACCGCTTCCGGTCTCTTGGCGAGAATACGACCATCCTTTTGGGATTCAGCCGCGACTTTCTTCCACTCGGGATCCGCACCAAATGCTTTCCAAGAAGCCTTGGCGGCCGCGCGACTCTTGTGGCTAATCACGTAGATCAGCGTGTTTTCCTTGTCGGTGGGCGTCCAGTAACCAATCGATTTCATGCCATGTTTCTCGAATAGCCG
>CAZXJC010000786.1:0-14131 GCA_964640885.1 uncultured Pirellulaceae bacterium
GGCGATAAGTCACAGATGGAAGTCAGGGAACACTCTGTTATGATAATAGGCAATCAACTGCAGTATCAATCAAGGGAGCCACAGATTATGGCTGGCAAACTCTATTTCCGGATTGGATTCGTCATCCTCACCCTGTTCGGTGCCAGCATGGCAGTCACTGCCAGCGCAAAACAGCCAAACGTAGTTTTTATTCTGGCGGATGATATGGGGTATGGAGATGTTCATGCTCTCAATCCAAACTCTCGGATTGCCACACCAAACTTGGACGGCCTGGCGGCCGCCGGCATGACATTCCTTGATGCACATACACCTTCGGCCGTCTGTACACCGACCCGGTATGGTCTGCTAACCGGACGTTACTGCTGGCGCAGTCGTTTAAAGCGGGGAGTTCTGAACGGCTATGGTACACCGTTGATCGAGCCAGGCCGTGCAACGGTTGCATCGTTGCTAAAAAAAGCGGGTTACCACACGGGGATCGTTGGCAAGTGGCACTTGGGGCTAGATTTACCCAAGGCAGCCGACGGCAAGGGACTCGACTTCAGTAAACCCGTGGGCAATGGTCCTCCGCAACGCGGTTTTGACTTTTCTTACATCATCCCTGCTTCGCTTGATTTCCCACCCTACATATACATTGAAAATGGTCGCGTAACGAATCCCGATACAGTGGTTCAACCGGCGGTAAAATTCCCTGGATTCTTGCGTAATGGACCTCGCTCGAAAGACTTCGTGATGGAAGATTGCCTCGACGATCTGCTCAAACAGGCCACTCAGTACATCCACCAGCAATCTAAAAGCGATCAACCCTTCTTTCTTTACTTTCCGTTGCCGGCACCCCACAAACCCGTTATTCCTCACTCACGTTTTCAGGGAAAAACAAAGCTTGGTCTTTATGGGGATTTTGTCACCCAGGTCGATTGGACGGTTGGAGAAGTGCTGCGAACTATCCATAAGGCGGGAATCGAAGAAGACACACTGGTAATTTACAGCAGCGACAATGGGTCCTACATGCGCCGGCTTGATGATGCCAAACCGGACCATGTTGCTGATGCAACGATCCAAGCCTACCAGTCAAAACATCACACGGCGAATCATGTTTTTCGTGGCACGAAAGCCGATATTTGGGAAGCGGGACACCACGTCCCTTTCCTGGTTCGCTGGCCAGGCACGATTGACCCGGGCAGCCGGTGCGAGGAAACCATCTGCCTGACTGATTTCTTTGCCACGGTAGCAGAGATTGCCGGGCAATCCCTGCCAGAAGATGCGGCCCCTGACAGTTTTAGCCTGGTGACCCTTTTTCAGGGCCAATCCTGGAAAACTCCGCGGGCACCGGTGATTCATCATTCGGCAGCCGGCATGTTCGCAATTCGTTCGGGGAAATGGAAGCTCGTCCTCGGTAATGGTTCAGGCGGACGACAGGCTCCAAGAGGCAAAGCTTTCCAAAAACCTTACCAGCTGTTTGAGATGGATAAAGATGTTCAAGAGCAACACAATGTAATCGACAAACATCCGGAGGTTGCCAGGAAACTCGAGGCCCTCTGTGAAGCTATTCGAACGAAAGGCTCAAGCCGTTGATTTGTTTCAGTTGTCAAATCCAGTCCGTCCCCAAACCTTTTTGTTGAGATACCTATGTGCCACAAACTGATTGCCTTCCTGGTTTCCACACTCATCCTGGTTTCTAGCAGCCAGGCCGATCAATGGCCGCAATGGCGGGGGCCTTATTCCAATGGAGTGGCACAAGGCAAGGGGTACCCGACTCAATGGAGCGCGGACAAAAATATTAGCTGGAAATTCAAGTTGACGGAACGGGGCAGCTCGACACCGGCAGTCTGGAACGACCATATTTTCCTGACCGGAGCACGGGAGGATATGAACCTGGTCTCCTGCCTCGATCGCCAGGGAAAACTACTTTGGGAAGCAACCATTGGTAAAGCGCGAAATGTTCGACATAAGAAAGGGAGCAGCTGCAACCCGTCGCCCACAACCGATGGCAAGTACCTGTTCGTTTATTTCAAGAGTGGTGATTTTGCCTGTCTTGATTTTCAGGGGAAGCTGGTCTGGAAGAAGAACCTGCAGACGGATTTTGGCAAGGATACACTCTGGTTCGACCTGGGTACGTCTCCTGTTTTAACCAGCAAACTGGTTGTCGTCGCTTGCATCCATAGCGGCCCCTCTTACCTGGCCGGCTTTGACAAGGCAACGGGGAAGCTCGTTTGGAAAGAAGATCGCAATCTCAATGCGCCAGAAGAAGCGGCCCAGACTTATTCGTCTCCTGTCGTCGTGGCAGAGAAAGGCAAGGAAACGATTTTCGTCCTGGGGGCTGATCATGTTACCGCCCATGATGCCACCAGCGGTAAAGAGCTCTGGCGGGTTGGTGACCTCAATCCCGATTCCAATCGATTGTTTCGTTCGATTGCCTCCCCGGTTGCTACCAGCAAGATGGTGATTGCTCCTTATGCCCGGGGCAACACTTTAACAGCGATCAAGACAGGAGGTACAGGAAACGTTACCAAGTCCCATGTCCAGTGGACCAAGTCCGGGGTTTCCGCGGATGTGCCGACACCAATTGCCCACCAGGGAAAAGTTTACGTTTGCAATGATCGCGGCAAGTTCACTTGCCTGGATATCAACACTGGTAAACAGCTCTGGTCACAACAGCTGCCAAAAGGTCGTGGTGGTTTTTCTGCCTCGCCGATCCTGGCCGACGGCCATTTTTACCTGGCTCGCGAGGATGGGACCACGTTCGTCCTGGAGAACAGCAGTAGCGGGAAATTGCTGGCTACCAACAAGCTAGACGGCTTCGTTACAGCGACACCGGTTTTTGCCGATGGTCAAATCTTGCTGAGAACCTTTGAGCATCTCTATTGCATCGGTCAGCGAACATCACCGTAGCGCGGGCAAATCAGATCCTGGGTGACCACAACAAGGCACCGAGACCGGCACCAGCCCACTCGCTGCCAGGGCCTTGAGGTTGCTAAAGGTTCGGAGTTGACCGCTCGCTGAAACCACTTGGAATCGTACTGACGGTTTCGCCTGGGCAGTCTTTCCATAACCAGGCAAAGGGGTTCCCTTGTCATCCAGTTTTCCACAAGACCAAAGCAAACCGTTGGCGACCAGGTCGAGATAAACCTTTTGTTGCATCGTTTGGTTGTGGTGCCCCAAGGTTGTGCCAAAAACGCGACATTTTTTATAGGTGTTAACCCAGACGCAAGTCTGTAACGTCTTGGCCTCCTGGCCTTCGCGAAAGCCAACTCCCAGCTTTGTTGCACTCGGCAAGATGGACGTATGATAGAGTTCGCCTTGAGGTGTTTTCCAGCCAGCTGGCAAGTTCCGTGTTACCGGGTGAGTTTTTCCCAGGTTTCGCACCACGATAGGAAACTTGGGTCCATGCCGCCGGGATTCAACTCCCACCAGCTTATCCCACTCCTTAGTTGTAGAATCACGAAAGGCATGCATGGCGCAGTGAATCATCATCACGCCAACTTCTGCATCAAGATGTTGCTTGACAATCTTATCGATTCCAGCGTTTTCTTTATATTTTGCAAAACACTGGTTGTGAACAATGACATCATAGCCGGAAATCCAATCCTCCTTGGCGAACACCTTAGGGAAGTCTCCCGGTTTTGGATTCTCGATAACAACGGTCCATTGCACGTTAGCTCGTTTACTAATACCGGTCGTCAAAATTTCTTTCTGGTTCTTGTAGTCGTGATAACCACCGCCACTAATTAGCAGCGCCTTGAGAGGAGCGGGCTCTGCTGCCAACAGCATATTACCAGTCAAAACAAACAAGCTCACCAGTGACCAAAGCAAGGATTTCATTTCATTTTCTCCACGACTGCGTACAGCGATTCGGCTAACAAAGCCGCTCTTCGTGGAAGCCTAGCAGATGGCTTAGAGGAGAACCAGCAGGTAACTGTAAATCCGATGATTAGGTCAGTAGTTCAGCTACTGGTTCACCATCATCGGCAACAGTAAAGGGCCGACGTGTCGCAGAGAAGACTTCTTTTTTAGTATCAATTCCCACGACCCGGGCAATCGTGGCATTGAAATCCTGAACACGCACGGGATCTTTGTCCACGCCATGGCCTTTTTTATCAGAAGCACCATGTACGTAACCTTGCTTAATGCCAGCCCCTGCCAGGACTGTCGTAAAGGCAGCGGGATGATGATCTCGACCTGATCGTTCGTTAATCTTTGGACTCCGGCCAAACTCAGAGGTAAGTACCACGAGTGTCTTCTTTAGTAGTCCACGAGATTGGAGATCTTGCAGCAGCGCCGTTAGCGCCTTGTCCAGCACGGGTACTTTTTCCGGTATCCGGTCAAAATTCTCGTTGTGCGTATCCCAACCACCATAACCAACTTCTACAAACCGTACGTCTCGTTCGATGAGACGACGAGCCAGCAGGCAACCCTGTCCAAACTTGTCCTTCCCATACTTGTCACGCATTTTCTGATCTTCCTGGGAAATATCAAATGCCTTGAGATCTTCGCTGCGCATTAAACGAATCGCGTCGGCATACATTTCTCCATAACCCTTCACCTTTTTATGAGGGTAGAGGTCATAAAAGCGTTTGCCAAATTTCGAAACCAGTGACAATCGTTTGTCGAACTGGGCGTCCGTAACACCCCTGAGAAGCTCCGAGTTTGGAATTCCCGTGCTAACATCACCGATCGGCAAAGGGCCATATTTCAGATCCATGTAACCAGCACCGGGATGATTGGAACCACCTGCGACCACAATGTTCCCCGGAATATTCTTGTTCTTTTGTCCCAATTCATGCAGCATCCAGGCACCCATTCCCGGGTGGCGAATCGTTGCCCGGGGACTGTAACTGGTGTGTGCCAGGTAACGACCCGGTGCATGAGCACCTTGTTCGGAATTCATAGAGCGCACCAGGGTCACCTTGTTGAGCATTTTAGCCAGCGCCGGCATGTGCTCACTGAGCAATACTCCAGGAACAGGTGTCTTGACCGTTTTCGTCGGTCCCTGGACTTCCGTATTCGGTTTCGGGTCGAGCGTATCAAGGTGACTCATACCTCCCGACATGTACAGGTAGATGACCCGATCGGCTTTACCACCACTGGCATCCGCGGCCCAGGCCCGGTTTCCCAGACCGGCAAAGGCGGGGACCATGCTTACACCAAGGCACCGTCGAGCCAATGTTGCAGCAAAGTTCCTGCGGGTGACTTCATCGCTTTTACGTGTGATATCGTTCATTGTTCTATACCTGGTTCGGTTTTAATCCACTAAAGAAGCCATCGACTACACTCACTGAATAAACATGAATTCAGGTGTATTGAGCAAAATCCAAACTAGCGCGCGGTCACCCGCTGTTACCTGTTTTTCTTGCTTGAACAAATTTAGGGCCAGTCGAAATTCATCCGGGGCGGGATCCCGCCCAAGCACGCTTAAATAAATAACTCGAGCTCGGTTTTTAGGGCTGTCTTTTACTCGCGCCAGTTCGTCAGAAATCAACGAGCCGCCACGGATAATTTGGAAATGGTGTCGACCATTGAGAAGGGTCAGAATTTGAGTGACATTGGGATCGGTATTTGATCCTTCAATCAGGTTGCGGTCCGATTGACCAAAATCTCGCAGGAAATGATTTCCTGGTGAGGGTTGTCGCATTTCGGAGGCACGATACAGGCTAGGTCCAGACTTGGATCGTTGCTGAGCTTTTTGTTTCATCATCATCCGGTTCTTCGCCTGCTTTTTACTCGATGCGAGGCCGAGCTGAATGATTCGATCTGCCGAAATTGTCTCCAAGTTAACTTGGTCATAACGCGGGCGAATAAGTTCTTCATATTTACCCGTCTCCGGCTTATCCATGCTGAGCGTCACTAATGAATCCCACAATTGTTCCGCGGTCATGCGTCGCAACGTGGGTCCAGGAAAATGATACGCTTCTTCCAGCGTTTCCTGGTAAACCGCTCGACGCTGGTAAAGATCGGTGTTCATCAACAGGCGAACATATTCTTTCATGTCGAAGTCCAGCCGGATCATTTCCTCCGTCAAGAACTGAAGTAATTCAGGATTAGAAGCCTCGGCCCCTTCAATAGCATCGACCGGTTCAATCAAACCGACTCCCATCACCTTCTTCCAAAGGCGATTCGCAATCACCTTGGCGAAGAAGGGGTTTTTCGACGACGTCATCCAGCGAGCATAGAGTTCTCGCGACGTTTGACGACTGCTGGATCCTGCCTGGCTACCATAAATAACCTTGGGGGAAATCAGCTCACCCGGCTTACCATTGTCATACTGGTAATCACTGGGAAGCTTCAACCGAGACTTACCACCTGCCGGATCTTGGACATTCCAAACATTAGCCTGGATCAGCCTTCTGACTAGGCGCTGTTCTTCTGGTGTGAGGTTTCGATTGGTCATCCGCTGAGTAACTTCGCGACGTTTCTTTTGAAAGTCCCGGGGACTTCCGCTGTCAACGCCTCGAGGATTGACGCCATGGGTAAAGGCAGCCATCTCGTAGAATTGTCGTTGTGTCCAATCTTCAAACGGGTGGTCATGGCATTGGGCACAGCCAATTTGGGTCCCCAGAAAAATGGCCACGGTATTGGCAGTATTATCCAGTGGCATACCGCGGTCGCGCAGGTAGTAGCCGGCGGCACCATTCTCCCAAACTCGGCCCTTCGCCGTGATCAACTCGTATACAAACTTATCGTATGGCTTATTTTCACGGAGCGATTCCTTAACCCAGGAAACGTAGTTGTGCAGATCAATGTTGTTGATCTGGGATTGCAACCGCAAGATGTCAGCCCAGTAATTGTAGTAGTGGCTAACATACCCCTCGGTATCGAGCAGGTAATCAATCAGAATCTGTCGCTTGTGGGGATTCTTGACATTGATGAATTCAATCGCTTCGCGACCTGACGGAATGGTGCCTACAATATCAAGGTAAGCCCGCCGCATAAAAACCTGGTCATTGATGTAGGGACTGCCGTCGACTTTGTGCTTTGTCCAGTTTGCTTCCACAAGCCGATCAATTTCACGACTGCGTTCACGAATCAAGCGCGACTTGTCACCATGTCCAGCCCACGCACTTGATGAACAAAGAATCAAAACACAAGTGCACAATAAGAATCGTTTCCACATGTTCTAGGTTGCTCCACAATCAGAGAAAACTGATCTCGTGAGATAGCACGACAAGCTATGAATTGCCGTCAAAAAACAATTTCCAGAAGCATCATCATACGCTAAGTCAACGTTGATGTCATCTCAACCTCAAACCCGTTGATTCCTCGGTCGCTGCAGTCAACTTGAGGGCGACTGCCAACCAAATTCCCCAATAATTCAATATTAGCGCCAACACTAATCATGGCAAGGTTTTTCTAGGAAAATCCGCTCAAAAGCAAAGCCCTTTAGCCAGCATCGGCCACTTCAAAATAGCCGCAGAGAGTGTTATTTCCATTTAACGAGCTCCCAAGTTCCGATATACTACTTCAGTAGCGATTGTCATCCCCACAATCTAAGTTAAGAAACAGATTTTTTCCGGCCAGCTCCCATGAAGCATCCATCCCACCCCAAACAAATTAAGCATCAACCAATGAGTCGTCGTACGGCGATTCAGGTGGGAAGTGTTGGTCTGCTTGGTTTGGGAATGAACCATGTGCAGGGTCTGCAAGCACTGGCCGCTGACGATACGCCAGCTCCCTCCGCCAAGGCAGTTATTTACATCTTTCTCTCCGGTGGTTTGACGCAGCATGACAGCTTCGACCCCAAACCAGATGCACCTGACGAGATCCGTGGCGAGTTCAAGCCGATTGCAACTCAAACCCCCGGTGTTCATGTTTGCGAGCACTTACCCATGCTGGCACAACAGAGCAACAAGTGGGCGCTGGTACGATCCTTAACTCATCCCTGGAATGAGCATTCCCAGGGTCATCACATTATGCTCACGGGACGAACCCGGTTACCTCGTGGGTTCAGTGGCAGTAAGCCATCCCCAACAGACGACCCTTGCATTGCATCGGTTGTCAACGGCGTGATGCCTCGTCGCAACAATTTACCGCCGGCAGCCGTTCTGCCAGAAAAACTTATCCACGTTAGTGGTCGCACGATCCCCGGTCAGTTTGCCGGTGTCATGGGTCCCCAGCATGACCCCTGGTTTATTGAGGCCAGTCAATTCCGAACCAGCTCATACATTCACGGCGCTTTTCCGGAATATGGGTTCCATCGGTGGGAAGGGCCCACGACCCCCAAAGACTATCGGTTTGAAGCACCCAGATTAGAACTGCACCAGGGCATGGCCAAGGATCATTTTCGCTCCCGAGTCGCCTTGCTGGATGACCTTCAGCATCAGCGTCGAGAGTTGGATCGTGCTGGTTCCATCGTGGACTTCGATCGCTATCGACAGGAAGCGATTTCGATGTTAACGGGCAACCAGGTCCACAAAGCCTTGGATATTCATAACGTGGATGACAAGATCCAAGAGCGTTATGGTCGCAATTCCTTTGGCTGGTCCCTGTTGATGGCTCGCCAGCTCGTACAGGCCGGGGTTAGCATGGTCCAAGTAAACCTGGGCAATGATGAATCCTGGGATACCCATGAATCAGCTTTTAAGAACCTGAAAAACTTTCTCTTGCCCCCCACAGATCGTGCCGTCTCAGCATTGATCGAAGACTTGGAACAACTGGGGATGCTCGATGACACCCTGATCGTGATGGCAGGGGAATTTGGTCGCACTCCTAAAATATTCACCTTCAAGGGAGCTAAGTCAGGGTTACCAGGGCGCGACCACTGGGGTGCCGTGCAATCGGTCTTTTTCGCTGGTGGTGGGGTCAAGGGCGGACACATCATCGGGGCTTCCGACCGCATTGGTGGTTACCCGTCAGCCGATCCGCAAACTCCCGAGAATATGGCAGCTACCATCTACCAGGCTCTTGGCTTGCCTTCGACAGTCGCCTGGCATGACAAGTTCACCCGGCCTCACCAGGTTTATCACGACGAGCCAATTCCGGGCCTCATCGGCTAGGCCAGCACTTCTTTCACGACGTGACCATGCACGTCTGTTAATCGACGATCTAAACCGTTGTGGTAATAGGTTAACCGGCGATGATCGATCCCCAATAAATGTAAAAGCGTGGCATGGAAGTCATAGACTGTCACCGGCTTTTCAGCTGGCTGGTAACCGACCTCATCACTGATCCCGTGGTGATAACCGGGACGCAAACCAGCCCCTGCCATACAACCGGTGAAAACCAGCGGGTGATGATCGCGCCCCTTACCGTCGTCCCCCTGGGTAAACGGTGTACGGCCGAATTCCGACGTCCAGACGACCAGCGTATCCTCGAGTAATCCCCGTTGCTTAAGATCCTTGAGGAGCCCAGCAAAGGGACGATCCAGTTGCCGGCCCTGGTTATTGTGATTCCGGACCAGGTCTTCGTGGGCATCCCAGTTGATTCGTGGGGAACCAAGTGCCCCACCATTATAAATCTGGACGAACCGTACTCCCTGCTCAATCAAGCGGCGGGCCAGCAGATAATTCGTCGCCGATGCAGCAATTTCTTTCTGGTCAAGTCCATATAATTTTCGAGTTGCTACCGTTTCATCCGACAGATCCAGCACGCGCGGAATACTAGTTTGCATCTGTGCAGCCAGTTCATAAGAACGGGCGCGGGCTTGCAAGGCATCATTACCCGCATTCGATCGTGCAAAGGACTCGTTGAATTGAGATAGTACCTGCAAGCTGGCCTGGCGCTCCGTAGCCGACACCGAGGTGGGAGTTTTCAGGTGGGCAATCGGATCGCTGGTTCCATCGGTGGCAAAAGCCGTCCCCTGGTGTTGCGCCGGCAGGAATCCCTGGCTCCAGTTGCTACTGCCGCCGTTGGGAAGTCCACGGGGATCGGGCAACACGACAAAAGTGGGCAATTCATCGTTCAGGGTGCCCAGTCCATAAGAGAGCCAAGAACCCACACTGGGAAAACCGACCTGCGTGAAACCTGTGTTCATCTGGAAACAGGCTGGCGTGTGCGAAGAACTCTTGGCAACCAGTGTATGGAAATAGGTTAGCTCATCAGCACAGGTGGCCAGTTCCGGTAATAGTGAACTAAACCAGCTGCCATTTTTCCCGTATTGCTGAAACTTGTAAAAACTCTTTCGCAACACGCCCACCTTGCCGAAAAACGTATCGATCGTGCCCTTGCCAGTCAGGCGTTTGCCATCCAGTTTTTTCAGCGCCGGTTTGTAGTCAAGCGTATCCACCTGGCTAACACCGCCGGGTGAAAAGATATGAATGACTCGCTTAGCCCGGGCCCGGTGATGCGGCCGATGTAAAATCCCTCCACTGGCGCCACCGCTGCGCGGCTCCTCTCTTGGTGCTGCCAGGCAACCGTCCTGCTCCAGTAAACTGGCCAGCGCAATGGCCCCCAACCCGCCGGCCATTTGTCCGCAAAATGCGCGGCGGCCAACCTGATTAGCAGCAGCTTCCTGGCGGTCATCTTTGTCTGGCATCATCACGTCCCATGAATCCTGTCATTAATTGGAATAGAGGAACTCGCTACTGTTGAGCAACACCCAGCAGGCACTTGCTAACCCATGCTCGCTGACCAGCCTGCTCATTTGCTCTCGTTCTTTTGCTGTTGGTGACCGTGTCAATGCCAGCTGAAATGCCCGCTCAAGCTGCTCTACAACACCTTGCCCGGCACTCTCTTTCACGCGTACCGCAAATAACCGTGACTGACGCAGCACGAAAGAATTGTTCATCAAGGCGAGCGCCTGGGTGGGCGTAATCGTCGTGCGCCGGCGGGGTGTTGCAACCGAAGGCGAGGGACAATCGAAACAATCCAGCAAAGGGTCTCGGCCCGTGATCACATTAGCCCGATAGACCGTGCGCCGATTAAATTCCGGTTTTGGACTGTCAAACAAATGATAAAAGTGGGTATTAAAGACGGTCACCTTAAAGGGCTGGAAACTCGGCCCGCTCATTCGTCGATCCAAGGCACCGCTGATTGCCAGCATCGTATCTCGAATCACTTCCGCATCCAGTCGTCGTGGCGAAAATCGCCAGAGCAGTTGATTATCTCCGTCGATCGCCGCCGCCTTCTCGTTCATCCGAACAGACTGCTGATAGGTAGCCGATGAGAGAATCAACCGGTGAATATGTTTCACACTCCAACCGGAGCGGACCAGTTCATTTGCCAGCCAGTCCAACAACTGCGGATGGGTCGGTTTTCCACCGTTAAACCCAAAATCACTGGCCGTCTTGACCAGTCCGCTACCAAAATGAAACTGCCAAATCCGGTTAACCATTACCCGGGCGGGCAACGGATTCGCCGGGTCCGTTAACCAGTCCGCGAATTTCAGGCGACGTTCGGCTTCAGGTGCATCGACAGGCAACTGCAAGTCACCCGGGAAGGTTGCCAGGGCCGAAACGCCCCCGGGCGCCACTTGTGGACCTTCCGCCCGAATGTCTCCTCTCAGCAGTACGCGTGTGGGCTGCGGCTGCCGGCGATAACCGATATAGCCAAGGGGCGGAGCGAATGCAGATAACTCTTTTTTAAGAACGGCCAGCTCTTTTTGAAGTTTCTCTTCTCGGGCAACGAGTGTCTCGGCTGCGACCGAACCTTGTCGGGAAATCAGATCGGCAAACCGGCCATTTTGAAGCTTGTCAAAACGCCACAAGCCAGTCGTTTCCTTGTCGACGGCAAATGGGCCTGGTGCCGGCATGGTAACAGGACGAATTGAGGCCGAGATGCGGACTTCATCCACCGCCCCGGCACAGCCGATCTTATCTGCCAGGTAACCACCGAAATCAAGCGTCCCAAGTGCCCCGGGTGGTTTCATCCGCTTGACTACCTGTTCCTTAACCTTCTTCCCGTCGACATAGAGAACAACTTTTTGACCATCAAATTGCATTGCCAGGTAATGCCACTTGCCATCGGTAATGACTGCACCTGAGCGAATCGTGGCGGGTTGGTAACCTGGCATGTAGACGCTGTAATCACCTTCGCCGGTGTACGAATAAAGTTCCCAATGTTCACCCGACTGCTTCAGGTTATTGGCCACGAAAACATTGAACTGGTCCTTACGATCTGCCAGCGCCCAGCATTCGACCGTCAATGGCGGCTTGTGGTAAGAGCTTTTTGAAGCCGTACTGGCCTGCGTACGGCGAGCATTCAACGCCGATCCGTGACGACCCTTAGTCAGGCTCTCCTTCGCCTGCCGCGGTGTCGCATCCGAGGGAAGTTTTTGCTGCAACATCGCCAGCTGATCCTGCAACGTAGTTTGCTGTTTCAGCAAGGGCGCCTTGCGCTTTTCAACCGCAGCTGTTTCCCCGCTCGACAGGATCGATCGATTTCCCACGGTCCGACCCTGGCTATGGTCAACCCCATCAAAGACCGCCTTCACTCGGTAATAATCCGTTTGCGGTAACGGGTCAAACTTATGATCGTGACAGCGACAACAATTAACGGTTAGGCCCAGAAAAGTCCCGCTGACAGTCCCGACAAGCTCGGCGATTTGCTCCTCGTGAGCGCGGCGCATTTCACTCTTGCTGGAACCAACGTGTTGCACTTCGTCCCATTCACTGGTCACCAGGAAACCACTGGCAACGATACTCTGTTGGGTAGCATCCGCTTGTACATCGCCGGCAATCTGCTGGCGGACAAATTTCTGGTAAGAAAGGTCCGCGTTAAAGCTGTCGATCACATAATCACGATAACGCCAGGCGTGAGGCCGAAACTTATCATGTTCAAACCCGTCGCTCTCGGTAAAGCCAATCACATCCAACCAGTAGCGGCCCCAGCGTTCCCCGTAATGGGGTGATGCCAGCAACCTTTCCACGAGGCGCTCAAACGCAGCCGGAGAAGAATCCTGTTGAAATTGAGTGATTGCCTCGGGGGTGGGCGGTAGGCCCAACAGATCAAAACTGGCCCGTCGTAAAAACTGCCGACGATCAATCGGCGGCGACGGTTGCAGTGCTTTGGCCTCCAAGCCCGCCAAAATATACTGATCAATCGGGTTGCGTACCCAATCTCGATTCCGAATGGTTGGAGGCTGTTTAACTTGCAACGGCTGCAGCGACCACCAGTCGCGGCCGGCCCAGGAATCGGTGCTAACCTCGTAACGACTGAGAACGCGATTTTTCGGCCAACGGGCACCCTCGCTAATCCATTGGCGGATATCGCGAACCTGCTTGGCTGTCGGCCTGGGTGGTTTTCCTTCCGGTGGCATCGAGCCGTCTAGCAGGCGTTCCAACAGTAAACTCTCTGCGGGTTTTCCAGGAACAATTCGGGGGCCTTCCTCACCTGGATGAAACGCACCCTGCGCAGTGCTCAGATCGAAGCCCCCTTTTTTGTCTGCACTGTTATGACAACCCAGGCATGATTTCAGCACCAGCGGCACGATTTCCTTTTCAAAGGAAACTGTCGTTTGACCCATGACACGAGTCGCTGGCAGCGTCAGGGCGAGCATGGCGAGCAGGCAACCAGCACCGCAAGTTCGAAAGTAGCGTCTAGTCAGAAGCACGGGCAACCTTTTCTTTGGGCTATTGTTGCTCACCATTATAGACACTCTGTCGCCGGAAATCAGGTGAGAGGCTGGTTATCGGGAACCGGTTGTCGCCAGGACCTGAGTCAACCACTTGCGCAAGGCAGTCCGGGCCGGACTGGGCCTGAGAACCCAGGCGTCATTGTGATTACGAAACCCGGTCGACTGGAAAGTAAACTCCCCTTGAACATTCGTCTCACCCAGGTATTGACTCGCAGCAGCCAGCGGAGAGCCTGGCTCAGACCCTTCCTCGTGGCAGATAAACTGCGGCCGACCACCCAACCGTTTCAATCGAACCAGGGCTGCAGGGCGCTTTGCTCCCGGATAAGGCCAGCCTTCTCGGACACCATCGTAGTGGCTGTAAGGAATAAACGCCCGCCACAATTTAGCAATCTCGTCGTTATGCAAGCCAAGGTAATTACAGGCAATGGCTCCGCGTGAAAAACCGGTTAGCACAACCGCTTTTTCATCTCCACCATATTGCTTGCAAATCCAGGGTACCGCTTGCTGACAATAGGCAAGCGTAGCATCCGGCTTAAAGGTCGGGGCATTGCCCCACCACCTGGTAACGTTCTTGTTCCCGGATTCGTTCAGATAGGGCAAACATAGCCAGATAAAACCTTCCCCGGC
>CAZXJC010000787.1:0-3588 GCA_964640885.1 uncultured Pirellulaceae bacterium
AAAGGATGCGACGATCCTGCTCGACAGCATCAAGTAAGTAGTTAGTTGTATCGGCAACAAAGGGCTCCAGTTGCTCAGCATAGCCACGATAGTCTTGGACAATCTGTGCTGCGTCCAGGGAAGCGACTTCACCACCAACCGCGATACCGGCCAGGATATTCTCTTTGGCTGCTACAGTCCGCTCAACTTTTTCAGCAAAACTTTCACGATACAAATCACCCAGCCGAACGGCAAAGGAACGTCCCACCTTGTCACGATAACAGGGGCCAATGCCCCGCAACGTGGTACCGATACTTTCTCCATTGACTGGACGATCATTAAGAACGCGATCTTCCTCGATATGCCAGGGGAATACCACGTGGGCACGATCGCTAATCATCAGGCGACCGTCAAGTTCGATACCGCGCTCCTGCAAGCCACGGATCTCTCCCAGGATAGTCTCTGGATTAAGGACGACTCCAGGACAAACAAGATTGACTGCACTATCACTAAGAATTCCACTGGGAATCTGGTGCAACTTGTAGGTCTCATCGCCAATCACCACGGTATGTCCCGCGTTAGCACCTCCCTGATACCGCACGACGATATCATGTTTCGCCGTCAAAATATCAACGAGTTTGCCCTTGGCTTCGTCTCCCCACTGCAAACCAATTACGCATGTTCCGGGCACCACTGACCTCCCTCAAAGACCATTGCAGAATTCCAAACGAACCAGTCTATGCCCTTATCCCCTGCGTGGTCAAGCGTTCGTAGCCAGCTACCCCGAAGTACCTGCTCCTGCAATACAATGGCCATCCCAATTGACCCCGGGCAAAACGAGTGTTAGATTGATTAACTGTTGAACTGCACGGCTGACACTGCCCGGGTGACTGCCGTGAATACCATGTTCTTTATTAAAGTGCAGGGCGAAGGAATTGTTCCTGTAGCCAGGGTCTTCGTTGACCTCCTACTCTGCTATTCAGAGTGAGGTCTTCACTGGATCTAACGCTATTGCCCGCTTGAATTCGTAAGATCGGGAGTTGATATTATGGCCAATTCGATGGTTCAATCGTTGATCGAATCAGGAGTACATTATGGGCATCGGTGCAGTCGCTGGAACCCGAAGATGGCTCCCTATATCTATGCTCGCAAGAACCAAATTCACATTATTGACATTCGCGAAACAATTCGCGGATTGCTGCGAGCCAAGAAGTATATAACTCAAGTTGCCAGTAAAGGCAGCCTGGTCCTGATCGTGGGGACCAAACGACAGGCCAGTGGTACTGTCGAACGAGAAGCTCAGCGATGTGGCATGCCCTTTGTTAGCCAACGCTGGCTGGGTGGCGCCCTGACTAACTTCCGAACTGTTCGCAGTCGCCTAGGCCGACTGGAAGAACTGGAAGAACTTCGCGCTGGCGATAAACTGGATCAATACTCAAAGAAAATGCAGTCTTCTTTGAATCGCGAATATCGCAAAATGTATCGCAACCTCAATGGCTTGCGAACCATGAACCGCCTGCCCGAATGCGTGGTCGTCATTGATCCGAACAAGGAAAAAAATGCGATCCGTGAAGCTCGCAAGCTGGGGATTGCTACGATTGCCCTGATCGATTCCGACTGCGATCCTGATATTGTCGATCTTCCCATTCCGGGAAATGACGATGGCATCCGTTCGATCGAAGTGATCCTACAACATATTAGTGAAGCCGTACTGACTGGCAATCCTCAAGCCGCCGTGGCCCAGCAGGAAGCAGCCGCCGAAAAGGCCGCTGCCGCTGCCGCTGCCGCTGCTGCAAAACCACCTGTCGCCGTCGTTACCGGAGCAACCGCTGAGGAACCGGCAGCCACTGAAGAAGCAACCGAAGAAACTGCTGAAGAGTCCACTGAAGAAGGAACCGAGGAAGCATCCTAAGCTGGCAAGCCTGCCACTAACTCCCCTTCACCTGGACCAAGATATACTGTGCTTCAGATTAAGTTGGCCGCGTTTCTTTGATCACCGAGTGTGAAACCAGATAAACGACTCACACAGGCAGCGAGAAGCGGCCCATTCAGCCACAATCAAACGATTTAAAAAAACCAGAAGGAGAATATTCATGGCGGAAATCACTGCCGCAACCGTAAAAGAACTTCGCGATCGTACTGGATTGCCGATGATGGACTGCAAAAAAGCACTCGACGAGTGCGATGGAGACAGCGATGCAGCCGTGCAATGGCTGCGTGAACGAGGCGCCCAGGTGTTCAGCAAACGTTCTGATCGCTCAACCGATTTCGGACGCTTCGGAATTGTCGCTGGACACGATCAATCCGTGGCAGCCATGGTCGAACTGAAGTGTGAAAGTGCACCGGTCACTCAGAATGAGGAATTCATCCAGTTAGCTAATGACTTGGCTGCCTGTTTAGCCCAATCGAATGCGGACAGCGTCGATGAATTGCTGAGCCAGCCATCACCAAGTGCCGAGGGAGTCACCCTGGGCGAACAAAAAGACGAGCTGTTCAACCGAACTCGTGAAGTCTTCAACATCGGGCGCATGGTTCGCATCGAAGGGACTTGTGGTGGTTACGAACACAACTCGGGAACGGTCGCCGGTGTCCTGTTAGAAGTCGAAGGCGGCAATAATGAAGCGGTTCGCGACATTTGCATGCATATCGCTGCCATGCGACCGGAAGGAATGAGCCCGGCTGATATTCCAGAAGAAAGGATCGAACAGGAGCGGGAAGTTCTCCGACAAGCAGCTCTGCAAGAAGGAAAACCGGAGAACATCGTCGACAAAATGGTCGAGGGGCGCCTGAAAAATTTCTTTGCCAGCAAAGTGTTGAGCGCTCAACCGTTCGTCAAAGACGATAAATTAACGGTTGAAGAATATGCCGAAGCAAACGGGATGAAGCTGAAACAATTTGTCCATTGGGAAATGGGAGCCGAGTAATTCATGGTGTCCCGGCACCCGGTTTCCTAGCCACCCACATCAAGGAGATTGCCAGCGATGAGTGATCAGCCGCTGTCCGCTGCCAAAACCGCCTATCGACGCGTCATTCTTAAACTGTCGGGAGAGAGTTTTTCACACACCGGCGAACGCGGGATCAGCATGGAAGAAGTGAGCACGATTGCTCAACAGATCCAGCAAGCAAAAGAGCTCGGCTGCCAACTGGCCATCGTGATCGGTGGCGGCAATATCTTACGTGGCGCGCAATTCAAAGATGAAAACAGTAGCATCCAGGAAGCAACTGCCCACTACATGGGTATGCTGGCCACGGTAATCAATGGGCTGGCCCTCCAGGACGCACTCGAAACGCTGGGCTGCCAGACTCGGCTGATGTCGGCAATCCGCATGGATGGTATCGCAGAACCTTATATTCGACGGCGTGCGCGACGACACCTGGAAAAAGACCGCATTGTCATCCTGGCCGCGGGGACGGGAAGTCCTTTTGTTACTACCGATACAGCCGCAGCCCAAAGAGCGCTGGAGTTGGAAGCCGAAATCCTGCTCAAAGCAACCCGTGTCGATGGCGTTTACAGTGAAGATCCAGAAGTAAATCCACACGCGGTCTTTTATGCAGAGTTGAACTTCCAGACCTGCCAGGAAAAGGGCCTCCGTTTCATGGATAGCACGG
>CAZXJC010000788.1:0-6336 GCA_964640885.1 uncultured Pirellulaceae bacterium
GCGAGGTATTGCTCAAGTGGTTCAACTGAACATCGGGAGACGACTCAGCCGGCACGGCCACGTTGAGAATCTGCGCCCGGGCAAAGTTCGCCAGCAGGGCGAAACTGATCAACAAGAAACAAGTCATAGCCCAAGGTTTTCGCTTCCTTGGCCACCTGCTGCTCTGGCTAAAACATGTTCGGAGTCGCATACTCGCCAATCCTCTCAAGGACGCTGTACACGCTTAGTATAGGTCCTGGCGATCCTCGAGAAAAGAAAAATCCCCCTCCGGTAACGCGGAGGCCGTTAACTTGCAACGAACATTCTGCCTGGGAAAAAGAATTGGGGGCCACCACCACTTCTATGCTTTGGTGCAACGGTAAATTGCAGACCTGTTCACCGCGAATAACCTTCAATTAAGCGACCCAGCACAAAGGCAGAAACCCCGAATACCAACATGATCAACATCTCGCTCAGATGAAATGCACGCCCCAAACCGTTACTCAGTTCCAGGAACATAGCAAGTGGCAAGGCAGCCAAACCAGCCAATTGCAACAATCGACCAAGAGCCTGCATCGAACCGTTTTTCCTTTCTGCCAGCATGTCCAGAAGAGACAGGAAACCTCATCAACCAGCAATCCACCAGGCTTACGGATGCAAGAGGGTTTGATGGTCCACCGAATTATCCGCAACCGGTGGCGGTTCAACCGTCACCCTTGACGTGGAAGCATCCGGGTCGATAACCGCTGCCTCGACAACCGCTTCTCCAGCAGTTTCCAGCAATTGTGCTGCACGTGCCCGACGGACCTGAGAGCTGAAATAGTAACCGAGACCGCCGAAAATCAGAAACGGCATACTCATCATAAAGACGATGCTCCAGAAATAACCCCGCACCAGTCCTTCCTGGCTCTGACCGTTCTCCGCAACCGCTTCTTTACAGGTGGGACAAGCCAAGACTGGTTGCACAACCGTCAACGCCACGATGCTAACCACCAGCAAGATGGCAAGCAGGCGACAAGTTATCGCCACACCGCGAGACGTTCTGGTATCAATCTTCAGCATCATTTCACTCAACACATGTTCTCTGTTTTTCGGCCAGCTTATCCACGCGGCGGAAATATTTGGTACAGCAGGCAATATACCAGAACTCCAGTAATTGATACATAGAGCCAAATTGGAAACGTCCAACGAGCCAGTCGACGATGCCGCAACCGTTCGTCTCGGTACCCCAAATAAATAGTCCAGAGAGCCAGGAACGGCACGGCAGCCGCCAGTAAAATATGGGAAAGTAAGATCCCGTAATAGGTGTATCGGATTGCCGTCGCTGGATAATCCGGAAATTTCGTGCTCGCCCCTGCCTTCACGACAATGTGATAGTACAAGTAACAAACCAGGAAGATGACGGAAACCGCGAAACAAGCCACCATCGTACGACGGTGGGCCTGCTCATGTCCCCGTTTGATCAACGCATATCCAACGACCAGCAAAACAGTTGCCAATGCATTGAGTGATGCATTCAGATGGGGAAAAATGGATTCACTAGCAAACAACATGGCTGTCCGTGGGGATAGTCATTCAGGGAGTCGTCGTTTCTGCGGGCGACGGGGCCTCGGTCTCCGCGGGGCTGTTCTCAGCATCCTGCAGTTTCTGTAACGACTGCTGCAGTTGCTGCTTCTTCTCGACATACTCGTTTGGCTCCACGGTTTCTGCGACCAGGCCTTTAATCTGTCGTCGCATTTCCAGCCACTCTTCAGGCTTGTCCCAGTGGTAAGCGCCACGCACGTTCCCCCATTTATCGACAAGGGCAAATCGTTCCGAATGCGTCTTAGCAGCCAGGGGAAATTGGAATTTTTCGCCGGCAACGCGGCGGATGTACTCCAGGTTGCCAGTCAAGAACAACCACCGCTGATCATCATTGGTGAATTGTTTGGCATAATTCTGCAAAACATCTGGCGAATCACTCTCGGGATCACAAGTGATCCCTACACAGGTGACTCCCTCTTCGGAAAAGTCGGAGTGCAGCAGTTTGACGTATTCATTCTGCTTGCGGCAAACAGTTGGACAGGAAGCGAAAAAGAAACTTGCAATCCATACCTGGCCCTGTAACTGCTCACTGTGAAACGGTTCATTGTTCCGCCGGGTCAAGGTAAACTCCTGCAGCCACTGCTGGTCACTATCCGAAGGAGCTACTAAATATTCCTCGCCAACCTTCTCTACGGTAACCGGATCTTCCCCGAAATGTCGCCAACTCATTACCAGGATCGTTCCCCCGGAAAAGACTAGCAACAAGGCAAGCCAAAAAACCAAAACACGATTCACAGTAAATCTCCTGACGTTCGCCGTCGCGAAATCCTACAGGCGAGTGTAAAAGCCAGTGCCAGGAACAGCAAGATAACGACCAGAGCCGTCGTCAAAGAGGGAAACCAAATCGCCTCACTGTCCGGCAACCCAGACAACAGCTCCTGCAGCGGAGCAACCAGGTAAGTCAACGGATTGCAACGCATCACCCAGTGCAGGGCCTGTTGCCCAAAACCGGATTCAGTCGTCAGCGCCGGGACCGGAAAAAAAGAACCCGATAACAGCCACATCGGCATGAGAACCAGGTTCATGACAGCATGAAATCCCTGGATCGACTCCATATTCCAGGCCATTACAAAACCCATTGAGGTCATCGCCAACGCTCCCAGCAACAGCACCCCAATCATGCTCAAGGCATTCAACAAACTTACGTCGACGTCCAATGTCAGCACCAACACCAGGCAAAAGGCCACTTGTACCCAGGCAATCAAGGTCGCTCCCAGGATCTTCCCCAGGACCATGGCCCAGGGAGGAACGGGCGAAACCAGTACTGACTGAAGAAATCCCTCGCCACGGTCCTGGATAATCGATATCGAGGAAAAAATAGCCGTAAACATCAGGATCAAAACCAGCGTTCCCGGAAAAAAATACTCGCGAAAGGAAGGCCCTTCAGCAGCAACCTGGAAACTCTGATGCAAACCAGTTCCGAATAACAACCAAAACAAGAGAGGTGTCCCAATGGCAGCTACGACGCGATTACGCTGACGAAAAAATCGTACGAATTCTCGCCAACTCAAGACGTAAACCACCAACCAGGGGCGCAGACGTCTCACCTCGGGAGATGTCGCCACAGCGCTTTCTTGGGCTACGTCATTCATGCCTGTTCCTCGTCGTCAGCCGTCACAGCCTGAAATTGATGTCCCGTCTTCTGAATAAAAACATCTTCCAAGGTCGGTTTTCCCCAGGTCATCGAGTCAATTTGTTGCTGAAACTCTCCCTTGAGCAGGTCCCAAAGGGAATCGTCGTCGGACTGTGGCAACCGTAATCGGCCATCGACCAGGGCTGCCTGGAGTCCCAACTTCGCTTCAATACGATCCCTTAACTGCTGCGGTTCACTGCAACAAATGGTAATCTGATCCCCGCCTAATTCACTACGCAAAGCATCCGGCGAGTCTAACGCCACCAAGTTACCCTGGTGCAAGATACCTATTCGATCGGCCCGATCTCCTTCTTCCAGGAGGTGCGTCGTCATGACTACCGTTAACCCGTATTCATCCTGTAATTGTCGCAAGTAATTCCAAAGATCACTGCGTGCTGCTGGATCCAAACCGGTACTTGGCTCATCAAGTAATAACAACTCGGGACGATGGACCAGGCTCTTGGCCAGTTCGACACGGCGTTGCAGTCCCCCGGACAAGGTCTCTACCAGATCAGCGGCACGTTCTTCCAGCCCCAACTGGCCGAGTACCTCTTGCTGACGCGCAGCCAACTCAGCGCCACTTAAGCCATACAAGGCAGCCTGGCAACGGATGTTCTCTGCCACCGTCAACTTGCGATCGAGGCTCGACGCCTGGAAAACCACTCCCAGCCGCTGCCTAACGACATCGGCTTGTTGCGTCAGGCAAGTCCCCAGCACCTGGACTGATCCCTGTTGCACAGGAACCAGCGTAGAGAGAACCCGAAACAAGGTCGTCTTGCCACTCCCATTGGGTCCCAAGAAGGCGAAAACTTCACCTGCCTGGATTTGAAAAGAAACTTCTCGCAGAGCGACACGGGTTGAGTACTGGTAACTCAACTGCTGAACGTCAATCACCGACTGTCCATTCATGCCTGCGGCCTTTGCAGCAAATCAAACCTAAAACGATCTCGGGGCAACTCTTAAAGCTTATTCAGGATCGTGTTGCTCATCGTCTGATTTATGAGAATCTGGTTCATGAGAGTCCCCAGCAGAACCAGCGTGTGAATGATCACCATGCCCAATCGACTTGTCGTACTGCTCTGCCTTGGACGTGTGCAACAATCGCTCTTCCGAGTAATTATGCCCTCGCCTGCCGACATCGGGGACCAGCATGAAGACCAGGAAGACACTCATCATACTCGCCGGTATGGTGAGTACCCATTTCCAATTCGCCTCCCATAACAGATGCATGAAGAACATGATCACCAGTAAAGCCTTGCCGCAAGAGATAGCCATCATCAGGGCCCAGGCAATTTTCTTATGGGTTGTCATGAGCTCTGAATTACCGACGGCAAAAGAGAGGCCCGTCAACACGCAGAGGGCACCAAATACCATCAAGTACAGCCGAGTCCCACCATGAGCATGGTCGTCATGATCAGCGGCATCATGTGAATCGCCAGTTGTTTCTGTGTGTTCTGTCATAATTTATCCAGTTTCACCGATCCTCGATTATCGAATTCACTGACTTTCAACGCTGGTCAATACAGCAGCTAGAACAAGTAAAGCAAGGGGAACAAGAATATCCAAACCAGATCAACAAAGTGCCAGTAAAGTCCAATATTTTCTACCAGGCCTGCCTTGGCTGGTCCCAAGTTCAAGGGCAACAACAAGGCAAAAGCGATCAGTCCCACCAGGACGTGAATCGCATGAAAACCGGTCAGCAGGAAGTACGTACTGGCCCACATGTTCCCACTAGGAATATAAATTGGCAGCTTTAGCCCGTGGTGGTCGTCATTAAGACCATGTCCCTCGTCATCATGTCCCTTCGCATTCAATGCCTTTAAAAGCTGCTGGCAATTTTTCAGGTTAACACTCTCCGTCTGAATCAATTCCAGTTGGGCGGTTTCTTCGGCAGTAAGCTGCCCGGTCCTGGCGTCCAGTTTCTTCTTATTCGCCTCTACCTCTTGCGCCTCCTTGTCAATCAACGCTTGACGCAACTTGATCTGCTCCGCCGCATATTTCTCATAGCGGTGCAGGGGATAGATATCATAACTTAATGCCAGGATGGCCCCTTCGTCATTGGTCTTGGCAACATGCAGTTCCGTCCAACGCACCAGGCTTAACAACTGCTTATTCAAGTCCTGTTCGTCCGCAGACAATTTTTCTTTTTCCAAGTTCTTCAAGCGGGCTCTTAAAGCAGCCACGTAGTAGACATCGGCCCGATCATAAACCAGGCTGTGCGGTTGCGCCGGATAAATCCCATGGTCAAACTTGGACTTGTACTCATAGGCTTTGACTCCCAAGAACACGCTTCCCAGCACAAACGTGATCACCATCCATAACTTGGCAGAACCCGTTTTATTTGACTTGGCCGCTTCCAGCGCCAGCACGATGGAGACACTGGAACAAATCAGGACAAACGTATTAAAAGCGCCGATAGACTCTTTCACGTGAACATCGTGAGGGGTGGGCCAGGTTCCAGCCGGGGCTCCAAATCGCAACACGATGTAGGTACCAATGAGTCCGGCAAAGAACATGATTTCCGTCGACAAAAACAGCCATAAACAAACCTTACCGTTGCGCAGCGGCAGGCAAGGTTCATATTCCAACTGGATATGACCGTGATGATCGTCGTGATGGGTATCAGCGTCTGTCATGGTAAGCACTAGGGAACTAAAGTTGATACGACCAGCAGGATCAACAACGCTGGTAAGTAGACCAGTGTTGCCTTCAATAATCCTCGAGCCGAGTGGTTATTTAAATGAACCAAAAAACGTATGGCAAATATTAACTGAACCAGACCTAGCCCAAAGGCCGCCGTCAAAAAGTAACCGGCAACTGATACAGGTAAATACAAGGCTGGTACAAAACTGATCGGTAACAAAGCGCGGGCTCCCAGTACTGACTGCACTGCCGCCCGCCGTCCCGTGGCATCCACTACGGTCCACATCTTGATTCCCGCCTGCCGATACTGGTCACGGTAGATCCAGGCAATCGCCATGAAATGGGGAAACTGCCATAAAAACAATAACGTTAGCAAGCTCCAGGCACGCACATCTTGCCAGGGCAACTGGCTCGTACTGACAGCCGCCCAGCCCATCCAAACCGGTAACGCACCCGAGATAGCACCCACCAGGGTGTTATGCGGCGTGCGAATTTTT